>NZ_JBHFNP010000030.1:0-79619 GCF_041929235.1 Microseira sp. BLCC-F43 | reverse complement strand
AGTGTAGGGTGCGTTAACGCAGTGTAACGCACCATCAATGGCTAAAAAGTGTAGGGTGCGTTAACGCAGTGTAACGCACCATCAATGGCTAAAAAGTGTAGGGTGCGTTAACGCAGTGTAACGCACCATCAATGGCGGTGCTAAAGGCGCAAGCTGTTAACCTACTGGTAAAAATTGCTCAAGATGATGCGCCTGACACACCCTACTGAATATTTAAACCGCCTACGTATATTACGATGGGCAATCTCTGCCAAGTGTATTAAATTAAGAAAATATAGCCGATTTTAGAAACGCAGCTAAATGACAAACGAACCAAATCTAAATGACGTACAGGAACCAATTACAAGCGCACCGCCGGAAGTGCGCCAAATTATCGAGCGCGTCTTGCAAGCAGAAAAAGATAAACTCCACAGCAAAAGACCATACAACATCAACGACGACATTTTAAAAATTGTAAAGGAAGCAATCCAATGAGACTGATTTCCATCAAACTATGTAATTTTCGTCAATTTTACGGTGAAACGCCAGAAATTGTCCTCGCCAGCGGAGAGCAGAATACAACGATTGTTCACGGCAATAACGGTGCGGGTAAAACAACTTTGATGAATGGATTTACATGGGTGTTGTACGAAAAATTCAGCGCCGCTTTTGCCGCCCAAGACCAATTAGTTAATAAACGAGCAATTACAGAGGCAGCACAGGGAAGAGCGGTATCTTGCTGGGTAGAAGTATCGTTTGAACACGACAACAAACGGTATTATGCCAAGCGTTTATGCCGCGCCTATAGAAACGAAATCGGTATTCATCATAGTCAAAGTCAATTGTTTATGCAAATTGCGGGAACAGATGGGGAATGGTTCCATCCTCCCCAACCTCCAGAAGATATTATTGGGCGAATTTTACCGGAAAGTTTACATCAATATTTCTTCTTTGATGGCGAGCGAATTGAACAAATTGTCCGGTCTGACAAAAAAGCTGAAATTGCCGAAGCGACTAAAGAATTGTTGGGAGTCGAGGTATTAACTCGCGCCATCCGCCATTTGGGAGATGCGAGAAAATCCCTGGAAGGCGATTTGAGACTGATTGGGGACCCTCAAACTAAGAAACTCATACGGGAAAAACAAAAACTAGAACAAGAAATTGAGCAATTACAACAGCGTCAGGTAGAAATAGCAAACGAATTAAGCCATCAAGCGGATTTGAAGAAAGCTATTTCTAATCATTTGCTAGAACTCGGAGGGGCGGAAGAATTGCAACGCTTGCGGAATGAACTGCAAGTGCAGTTATCATCGATTCAAACACAAATGAAACAAGGAAATGAATCGATAAAAAAGGCAATTTTAACGCGGGGTTATACAATATTTCTACCTAATATAACCTCTGAATTTCGGGATTTTATTAATCAATTGCGGCAACGAGGCGAGTTACCGACGGGACTTAAACGCCCGTTTGTTCAAGAGTTACTGGAACGGGGACGTTGTATTTGCGGTGCGGAACTTCAACCAGGAACTCACGCGCACGCACAAGTACAAACTTGGATGGATAAAGCGGGAATGGCAGATATAGAAGAAACCGCTATCCGCATGATGGCACAGGTGGATGAAATTGAAAAGCAAGTGCCTGAATTTTGGCAAGAAATTGACCGACAACAGGCTAATATTAATCTAGACAGAACCGATATTTCACGCATCGAAACCCAGCTTGAAGATCTTAATAAAAAGTTGCGTAAATTTCCGGATGAAAATATACAGGAGTTGCAAAAGCGTTTGGATGAAATTGAAACTAAAATTAGCGATTTAAACCGAGAAAGTGGGGCTAATAAACAGCAAATAGAGAATCTTAAAACTCAAGTTGAAAGCTTGGGCAAGCAAATTGACAAGCATCAAATGAATGAGATGAGGCAAGTTGTGGCTCAAAGGCGCATTGCTGCAACTCAAGATGCAATTGAACGGTTAACAGAGGTTAAATCCCGCTTAGATAAACAGTTTCGCTTGCAGTTGGAAAAGCGCGTGCAGGAAATATTTAGCGAAATTTCCTTTACTCCCTACATTCCTAAATTGAGTGACAAATATGAACTGACGTTGATAGAAAATACTTCAGGAAAAGAAGAACTGGTGGCAGCTTCTACGGGGGAAAATCAAATCCTCAGTTTATCGTTTATTGGGGGAATTATTGACGGGGTGAGACAGTGGCGTCAGAAAAATAGTTTAATGGGACCAGATAGCAGCACCTTTCCTATTGTGATGGATTCTCCGTTTGGCAGTTTGGATCAAATCTATCGCAGGCAAATTGCTAAAGTCCTGCCAAAATTAGCGAATCAGTTAGTGGTTTTAGTGACTAAAACTCAGTGGCGGGGTGAGGTGGCGGAGGAAATGTCAGCTAGAATTGGCAAAGAATACGTTCTGACTTATTACTCGCCTAAACCAGATTGTGAAGAAGATTCGATCGATTTAGGCGGCGTACTATATCCTTTAGTTAAGCAAAGTCCGAATGAGTTTGAATATACGAAGATTGTGGAGGTAGATAATGCTTTCTAGTAACGCAAGTTGCTAGTTATATTGGGCGTTGCTAATTGCTAATTGCTAATATAGCATTTTTGGCGAGCCATTAGCCGCTATGCATGAGATAACTAGCAACTTGAGTAAATAAATCTGTCGTCTGAAAATACGCTATGATTGGCACCAAGGCTGGTAGTAACAGGAGGAAAATAGTATGGCAGAAATTATTGTGAAAAGTACGGAACCAGAAAAGGCATTGGTAATGCTTAAGGATGCAATCGCTAAAAAAATCGCTCGCCTGGAACATAGTCGAAAAGTCACCAAGGAAAAACTGGAGAAATTTGAAAAAAAATACAACGTTACTTCAGAGCAGTTCATCAAGGAGTGGGCGGCTGAAGATTTAGAAGGAAAAGATATGGAGTATGTAGAGTGGGCGGGTGAATATCATTGTCTTGTCAACTTAGAAGAAGACTTGAATATACTGAAGAGTCTAGAATATGTCACTCAATGAGTATATTGAGTCACTGAATATAGCGATTCAGAGACTAGATGATTATGGATTGGTTAAGTCGCTAGAATTCAATTCGGAATTTAGAGGCGAGGACGAAGTGTTTGTAACGAGTCAAGCAATTTTTATCAATGATTCTGAACTTTATATTAGGGAGTATTTAAATGGTAAGCATGGAGTAAGGCGAATTGACTATTCATATCAGTATCAATCTGCGGATAAAACTCTTATCTTTCGATACGATAATTCCAAACACAAGCCTGCTTTGGGATTTGACGATCATAAGCATTTGCGAGATGGTTCTATTATTCCTAGTCCGTTGCCGAGTATTGATGAGATAGTAGATGAGGTAATAGCTTGTTTAGGTTAGAGTAAATAAGGAGTAATTTAATGCGGAAAGAATATAACAAGCTGGTGCGCGAACGCATTCCCGAAATCATCCAACAAAATGGCTTAGAATACCAGGTAGTCACACTAACAAAATCAGAATATGTGGACTGAGAAATGAGCGCAAGAATTAGAATTGCTAAAGATAAAGCAGAGTTGGTAAAAGCTTTAACCATTGGTAGCGATAGCAAGGGGCCGTTTCAGACTTATGCTGATGCGATCGCATTTGCGGCGGCGTTGGGTGCGAAGCGGAAAAAGCGGGTAAGTTTAGGAGAAATTTCTAAAAAAGAAGTCACGCCTATAGGGATGGAAGTATTTGTTTCTAGGGGGTATGATTTGCTAATTAAGTTGTTAGCGATCGCAGAAACCAAAGACACCAAAATTCTCTCCCCCAGCGATGTCGATGCCGAAGAAAGTCGCATCCTAATTTTTGAAGAATATGCCAACGGAGGACTGGAAATTTTACAAGAGGAAATGCGCGGCGCAGTAGACTATACAGAAAGACTGCTTTTAATGCTAATTTCCGAACGAGAAAAGCAAAATCAGCCGGAAGGAGAATTTGATTTGAGTAGGTTTTTGGGTTAAAATTTACAACCTAACATTGCTCCCTTTGAAACTCAGTTTATGGTAAATATCCTATGAGTTATACAATCGACCAATCTCAACCTATTACAGCTTTACCTGACCATACTCAATTACCTGAGTCAGACGGAACCTTTGTGAAAAACTTTCAAGAACACCCTCAAAGCATTCTGTTAACAGATTCCATTACCCCTGTCCTCCAAAGACTGCATCCCGATGGTAACTATTGTATCGGTCAAGATAGCGGAATTTATTGGCGATTGACAGACCCGCCAGAACGAGGCGCAGAAGCACCAGACTGGTTTTACGTGCCAAATGTCCCACCAACTCTTGACGGTCAACTTCGCCGTTCTTACGTCATGTGGCAAGAATTAGTGCCGCCATTAATTGTATTAGAATTTGTCTCCGGAGATGGTTCAGAAGAACGAGACAGAACGCCTTTATTGCGCTCATCTCAACAGGAAACAAAACCGGGAAAATTCTGGATTTACGAAAATGTAATTCGTCCAGCATTTTATGGAATTTATGAGGTTAGTCGCTCCCGCGTAGAGGTTTATCATTTAATCGAAAATCGGTATCAATTAGTGCCGGAAAACGAGCGAGGACATTACCCAATTCCAGCATTGGAAGTAGAATTAGGAATTTGGCAAGGTCGCTATCAAAATGTAGAATTGCCTTGGTTGCGCTGGTGGGATTCAGAAGGGAATTTGTTGTTAACAGGAGAAGAAAGAGCTGAACAAGAGCGTCAAAGAGCTGAACAAGAGCGTCAAAGAGCTGAAGTTGCAGAACAACAACTAGAGCAATTGCGCGCTCAGTTACGAGCAGCTGGAATTGAACCGCAAGTGTAATAGACTTATCTAATAACGCAAGTTGCTAGTTATAAGCTTTCACGGTGGTAATTGGTAATTGGTAATTGGTAATTGGATTAAAAGATAGTGGAATCCTAACAATTACCGATTACCCATTCAGAAACAAAGGTGATGCGTCGATTTCTCGCTGTGAAACGCACGATTTTGAGTGAGAAACCGGGTTTCTTTGTCTTTGGATGTAAAGACCTCACTAGATTTTTGGGTTAAATGCTACTCGATATGAAGCCGATAATAATTAAAATTAAACCATTACGAATTTTGCAGCAAGCTACCAAGCTGTTTGCTTACACCTACTTTGGATTTATTATTGGCTATTTCATTCTCAGATTAATCTTTTGGGATCGTTTTTGGGTTGTTGGTTTTATTAGCACGTTTATCCCTTGGATATTATTTCCCATTTTAATTTTACCAGTTTTAGGATTTTTTATCCTCAAGCAACGATGGTTTGCCATTGCAGGAGCGATCGCAAGTATTTTGCTAGTAAGCTGGATGCATGTAAAATACTTTTCTCCTCACCCGATTAACGCCAGTAATTCCCAAGTTAGTATCAAAATTTTTTCCCTAAACTGTAGTTGGTATAAAACCCAGTCGCCAAATTTGGTAAACCTGATTCAACAACAACAACCCGATATCATTTTTTTACAAGAAATAGTTAAGAAACATACCGAAAGAGCTTTTGTTTGGTTAAAAGCAGCTTACCCATACCAAATAGGCACTCCACCTGTAGGCATTCTGAGTAAATATCCAATTATTTTCAATGAAACTTTACAGCTGGCGGGTCATCAAGAAACTCAGCAACGAGCAATTATCCGAATTAACCAACAAGATGTAGTCGTTTATAACATCCAAGTTTTATCTCCCTGGATTCGGATGCACAACATTTTACCGTTTCTCAGTATTCCAATTTACGAGTATGCAGATCGAACGGCAGAAATTCAAGACTTAGTTCAGCGACTCCAGAAAGAAACTCAACCTGTTATTGTAGCTGGAGACTTTAATATGACAGACCAATCTCAAGATTACAATTATTTGCAAACAGTCCTGCAAGATTCATTTCAAATATCGGGACGAGGGTTTGGCTTTACCTGGCCTCATGGTTGGGAATTGAGTTTTATAATAAAAAAATCACCCGGGAAATTAAACTATCCCATCTTCAGAATTGACTATATTTGGTATGACAAACATTGGGGTTCTCGTTCTACTAAAGTTTTGCCGACAACAGGTTCGGAACATCTGCCTGTGCAGACAGAACTCATCGAAAGCAAGTTCTGAGTAGTGCGTTAACGCCAGTTAAACGCACCACAAATCTACTGAAGAACTGGCGGCAATCCTACCTGTTTTGGTGCTACAAACTTACCATTAAAACCCACCGCCTTATCCTCAATTGTCCTCGCTTCTGCTAACTCTCGCCGCAGTTCCGCCCGTGCCAAATCATCGTCAATTCCGCCTAGAATATAAACGATCAATTTGGCAGCTAAATCTCGTCCCGCCACTAGCACCCGCTTCTTATTTGGATCGTACAAAACTCCATAAAATATCGATTCGGGTTTATCCATATTAGCGAATCCTCCATCCGCCTCGAATTTCTGAAGTTTCTCAAAAATCGACTTGAGCGAAAACCCTTTTCTATAAACTAAAATTCCCAAAGCTTGAGCAAAGGCAACTTGCCCGACGGGACGAAATAAAATATTACCTTCGCCGCCGCCTTTTTCAAAACTAAATCGCCGCATTTCTGGCGTTTCTGCACTATATTCCAATCGCCGCAAGGTGGGCAAATCGGCTATATAATCGAAAAGTTGGGTAAATTCTGCAAACCCTGCTTCGAGTTCTTCATCCTCCGGACGCAAGGGAATTAAACCTTTCTTTATGGCAGGTTTCCAGCGAAAATATTTTTGTCCTAAATACCGTTCGGACATTTCTTTTAGCGCTTGAAGCGTGGTTAAAACTGTCGCTTTCGCGGCAACGGTCGCGCTGTCCCAATTCACGCGGGGGTTGCGACCTTCGATATCTTTTAATAAACGATGGGTGACGGCAACTTTGCGGGCGACAATGGAAAAACCATCATTTTCATCGAGTTGCGCTAACTGACCTTTTGTTAATGGTGCCGCCATTAAATTAACGTGGACAAATATCGACCGGATGCGCCTTCTTGCTTCGTCGCGGGTTTCTCCTGGTACGACGGCGGATATAAATTCTATGCCTATCTTTTCTTTGGCTAGGTTTTGCAAATAAGCGGGTTCTACTTGGTATTCTTGTTGCAAATCATCGACGGTTATATAATTTACTGATGGTTTTTTATCTTTTTTGTAGCGCTGGAGTTTTCCGGTTTGGATTAATTCCATTAATCCCTGTACTCCCATCAGTCGGTGTTGTCCGTCTAAGGCAAATATTGTCACGTTGTCGGATAGGTTTAATAACCCTGCTTTGCCATCTTTATCTAGGGGTGAATAATCAGCGGTTGATTTAATTGCCCGTCCATCTTTCCCCCATTCCGCTGCTTGGGGATTATCTACCCAAGGTTGGTTCATTACTACCAATACTGGCGGGAATTTGTGATGCTTTCTCGCAGCTAAATATTGCGCTAATGCTGCTTGTCGCGACCAATCTAAGGGTCTTTGTTGTATTTCTTCGATCGTTTCCGCGTCTATTTCTATGTTTTGAGTATCTGGATTAAATTTGGGACGAAATAAAGGCAGGCGCGATGCAAAGCGGACTCGACTGGCGAACCATTCCAATGTGACGGAACCGATGTATGCTTCGCTACCTCCCATTTCGCTTTTTTGTACCAAAATTTGGTCGCTTCTGCTGAGATAGCGGTCTAACAGGAGTGCGATCGCTTGTCTTTCCTGATTTTCTCTCTCCAAAATTTGACTCGCTAGGTCGCCGCCGGGGTTGTTGGGTTTGTTCATAGATCGATATTTAAAAATATTTCCTCTGGCTTTAAAAACCTATCCTTTAATAATTTATGTGTCAATTTAGTTTTTAAAAATTGTTACCTGTGTCATACTAACTGTGATAAAGTTTGGTTTGCCCAATCTTTATCACAGTTAGTTTAATTTGTCAAACATTAATAAATGTGACGCAAACACCAAGTTTAGTTGATATGGCGGATTGAGGGTGAAAATGCTGAAAATGCCGACTTCCTGCTTTGAATATGTGTTGCCCGCGATTCGGGGAATTCAGGCAGGGTGCGAGTATTACGTCTCCATGTGTCCCGTGGGATTTTTGCCTAAGCTTTTCCCCTTGGATGATGAGGAAATGCCACCCCAAATGCGGGCAAGGCGCAGTTTAAACCGCAGTCGCGTCGCGGAAATTGGGCGATATATTCTGGAAAATCCGCAAAATTATACGTTTTCGGCAATTACAGCGTCAATTGATGCGGATATCGCTTTTGAACCTCTTGGCAAGGAGGCGGAAGCTGGGAAAATGGGACGATTGCGCGTGCCGATGGATGCGCGGTTTATTATTAACGATGGGCAGCATCGACGGGCAGCGTTAGAAATGGCGCTGAAGGAAAATCCGGAATTGGGATATGAGACGATCGCTGTGATATTGTTTTTGGAGATGGGGATTGAGAGATCGCGAAGCGTTGCGTCAGCAGTATCGCAACAAATATTCTCGGATTTAAACCGCTACGCAGTCCATCTTGATCCATCGCTGAATATTTTATACGATTATCGAGATCGAAATGCAAATTTGGTGAGGGAAGTTATCAAGCAAGTCCCCGTTTTTAGAAGTTTAGTAGATACCGAACGCAGCACTTTGCCCGCTCGATCTGGTAAGCTATTTACCCTGAGTAGTATTTATAATGGGACGCTGGCGTTGTTGGAGAATTATCCAGATGAGTCACAACAGAAACAGGTTGAAATAGCAGTTTGTTTCTGGAATGCTGTGAGTAGTTGTATTCCAGATTGGCAACAAGTTTTACACAAGAAAGTCGGTGCTTTTGAGATTCGCAGGGATTATTTGCATTGTAGTGCGATCGCGCTTACAGCAATCGGCGCCGCAGGTGCAACTTCGATCTCGATTTACCCCCATTCTTGGGCAGAAAATCTCAAACAATTGGGCGATATCGATTGGTCGCGTTTTAATTTAGACTGGGAAGGGCAAATATTGACTGGCGCTGGCGTTTCCAAGTCCCGCCGCAGTGCCACTTGGATGAGTGGGTATGTTAAGCGGCGTTTGGGTTTGCCTCTGACATCGGAAGAGGAAGAGTTAGATAATATTCGTGGTTGAGTTGGGAGGGAGAAATGAGTAGTGGACAAGCGTCAGAAAATTACCGAAACATAGTTTACTATCGCGATTGTTTTTCTCAAATTAAGGTATATACAAACAAAAATAAAGGCGGTGATTCTCTGAATCAACCAATCTTGCTTTTATCTGTAATTGATTTAATTACACAAGGTTTGATCCATAATTGCATTTTGATTTCAGATGAATTAATCGAAACCTTTGAAAAAAATTGGGCTGTTTTGGGTTCAGGCCGTTTTAAAGGCAGTCATTTTGCTCTGCCATTTTTTCATTTAAAAAATGCTAAAGGTAAATTTTGGCACTTAAAATTCAGTGAAGCGTATGAAGGCGGTCGCCCTCAAACAATACCAAAGTTAAGAACAGACATTGATTTTGCCTGGTTAGATGAGGAGTTATTTGAATTACTGCGAGATCCCAATTCCAGAAAAGAAATCGTAGATTCACTCATTACCACCTGGTTTTCATACAGTCAAAGAGAAGTTGAGGACATTTTACAAATACAGCAAGATTTCGAGGATTCAAATTGGGATGAACCAGAGACTCAAGATGAATCAAGCTGGCCAGATAAAAAAATCCTAAAATTTTATCTGAAAAAATCAGTAATTAGAGAGGGGTTTTTTCGTAAGAAAGTCGTAAATCTTTATGATTACAGATGTGCTGTCTGTAGGTTAAAAGTCACTATAACCTTAAATCAAAGCATTGTAGATGGCGCACACATCAAACCCTTTTCAATATTTTACGATAGTAATATAACCAACGGAATTTCTCTGTGTAAGAATCATCATTGGGCATTTGATCGAGGATGGTTTAGTCTGGAGGATTGCTATAAAATTATAGTGGTTGGAGATTTAGAGGAGGAATCACCAGACACTAGACCAATGAAAGATTATCAGGGTGAGATGATATTATTACCAGATTCATAAAAATTTAATCCAAGAGTTGAAGCCATAGAGTGGCATAGAAAAAATGTATTTGGGGTGTAAAAAAGGAGGCCAGTTATGCTAGAAAATCAACTGTCACTATTTCCGCCGCGACCTGTTGAAGATTTTGTCGAAAATATACAAAAGCTAACTGAAGAAATACAAGAGTTGTATTGTCAAGATGAAATACCGATTGTTATAGGCTGGTCGGGGGGCAAGGACAGTACATGTATCCTACAGCTTGTATGGTATGCGATCGCGGCGCTGCCACCAGAAAAACGGACTAAAACAATCCACGTTATTACAAACGATACACTTGTAGAAAATCCGATAGTCTCAGCTTGGGTACGCAAATCCCTAAATCGGATGAAAACTGCTGCAAAAGAACAAGGAATGCCAGTAGAAACGCATCTGACTCATCCGGCAGTTCAAGATACATTTTGGGTTGGGTTGATAGGTAAGGGATATCCAGCACCAAGAAAGCGGTTTAGATGGTGTACTGAACGCTTAAAAATTAAACCTACTGATTCCTTCATCCGCGAAATGATCAGAACTAGCGGTGAAGTAATTCTCGTTTTAGGTACTCGCAAAGCTGAAAGTGCTATGCGGGCTGCAAATATGGCTAAACATAGACAATGGAGAGTACGCGATCGCCTCAACAGCAATCCTAGTCGCCCTAATTCTTTGATGTACCTTCCTATTGAAGATTGGCGGACTGATGAAGTTTGGATGTACCTAATGCAATGGCAAAACCCGTGGGGAAATAACAACAAAGATTTACTTACCATGTATCGAGGTGCGACGGCAGATAACGAATGTCCTTTAGTCGTCGATACCTCTACTCCTAGCTGCGGTGATTCTCGCTTTGGATGCTGGGTTTGCACGATGGTAAATAAAGATAAATCTATGGAGGCGATGATCCAGAATGATGAAGAGAAAGAGTGGTTACAACCTCTACTTGATTTCCGGAATGAATTGGATGTTGAGAACGATCGCGACAAAAGAGATTTTCGCCGCATCTACGGTAAAGTCGAACTTTTTGAACATGATGTCGATGGTGAAATTTTAGTAAAAACAATTCCTGGCCCTTATACTAAATACTGGCGCGAACATTGGCTAAAACTCGTTTTAGAAGCACAAACCCAAATCCGCCAAACCGCACCGCCAGAAATGCGGGATATTACCCTAATTACCGCCGAAGAATTAAGCGAAATTCGTCGCATCTGGCTAGAAGAAAAGCACGAATTTGATGACAGCTTACCCCGCATATACAAAGAAGTAACCGGCGAAGAATTCAAAGACCCCCGCCCTGGTGCGGAAAGAACCTTACTAGGTAGCGATGAATGGGCAGTTTTAGAAGACATATGTGAAGGGGATATCATGCACCTAGAATTAATGGCAAAACTACTAGATACCGAACGCCAGTATTACACCAAATCTCGCCGTACTGGTATCTATGACACTCTAGAAAAATGCTTTGACACCAGCGGACGTGCCAAAGAAGAAGCTATTGATAATGCCCACTACCAACGCAACTTAAACAATGCCGTCAAAGCAGTCAAAGAAAATCCCGACGACATCTACCAAGTTAGACAAGCATTAAACGAAAACCCCAGCGATGCCAAAAATAATAGTGCCAAAATTAACAAGGTGAAGCAATCGATAGAAAGCAAAACCGATAACAAAAATAGGCAGCTATCTTGGGCAGATATTAAATTCTCAGCCGATGACTCAGAAACTACAGATGACTAGCAGCACTAAACTGTCACTTGTGCCTAAAACCCGCCCGGAAATTTATGATCCTGTCTGTTGGCGAATCAAAAAACCTCACCCAAAAGCCCCCAACGCTTGCAGCGTTGGGGGAGTAAAAAGAGGGAGTCATTTAATTGTTCCATTTTCCCCTCACCCAAAAGCCCCCAACGCTTGCAGCGTTGGGGAAGCCTTAAAGCCCCTCCCCGCTTCTCTTAGGGGTTGGGGAGGGGTCAAACCCGGCAGTTGCTTGACCAACAGTATCATTTATTTCCGCGCTAATAGCGAAAGTCAGTTAAAACTGACTGTAAACCTGCCCTAGTTCCCGGCGCTGGTGCAAGTTCTCAGCCAAATCAACTCTCAACTCTCCTCTCAAAATTAAACGTGATATTTCTCGAACTGATACTAGAAAATTTCGGCCCTTATCTGGGCAAACACGTCATCAACCTCCGCCCAGAAACTGATGGCAACATTCGCCCTATTATCCTGTTTGGCGGTATGAATGGCGGTGGTAAAACTACCCTAATGGATGCGATTCGCCTCGCGTTATATGGCAGTCGCGCCCAATGTTCTACGCGCAACACTTTGGGCTACACTGACTTTCTGATCCAATGCGTCAATCGCAACACTCCACCGACAGAAACAACCCGGATTGAATTAGAATTTGAACATGTTCAAAACGATAAACTGACTCGATTTAAAATAGTCAGATATTGGACTAAAGAACCCAAAGATGGGAAAGATACGTTAGGAATTATTGTTTATGATGAATTGAATCAGGAAGGATGGCCCGATAAAGCTTTAGTCAATACCTGGGATGAATATATAGAAACTCTGCTACCTTTGGGAATTTCTAATCTATTTCTGTTTGACGGCGAACAGGTGAAAGAACTTGCCGAACTCGAAACACCTCCCCCCCTTGTTGTTGATGCTATTCGTTCGCTTTTAGGGCTAGAACTTGCCGAAAGATTATCCGTTGATTTAGATATTTTAACCAGTCGCAAACGCAAAGAAATTGCCGGGGCGAAAGAACTTGAAGCTTTAGAGAAAATTGAACAAAAATTTCAGCAACTATGTGCAGAAAAAGAAGCAGCAGCGCAAGAAAAAGCTATTTGCTTTTCACAGTTAGAACGCGCCAAAGAGCAACTAAACCAAGTCGAGGAAAAGTTTATTTATGAAGGTGGTAAAATAGCCGCAGAACGCAACGTCCTAGACACGCAGCAGAAAAAATTAATCGCAGACACCGATAAATCTCGTCAGGGGATGGTTGAATTAGCCGCTGGGGTTTTACCTTTGGCGCTGATTTCACCGCTGCTAATGCAAACAAAAACCCAAGCGGAAAATGAAACCCGCCAACAACAAGCAAAAATTGAATGGGAGGTTTTGAAAAAGAGAAGCGAACGCATCCTAAAATCGATAAATAAACTATCATTAAAAACATCAGCATTAGAGCAAATAAAAACCATTTTCGACCAAGAATATCAAGAACTAGAACAAGCCGCCAGCACCGATAAACAACCTTGGTTAGCTGCCGATATTGAAGCAATTAATCAACTGGAAAACCTGCTGCGCTACCAAATAAAAGATAGTCAAAATCAAGCAGAGTCAAAAATAAAACAACTCAAAGAACTAGAAATAGAGATAGAATTTATAGAAAGACAGCTAGCGATCGCAGCATCTCCAGAAGCATACGAAAAATTGAAAAATGATGTAAGAGAGGCGCAAAACGAACACGCTAAAGCCAAAGCTGCCGAAGAAATTGCTAAACGTCGTTACGAAGAATTAAACAAGGAAATCGCCAAAACCCAAAAAGAATTAGAAGCATACAGCACAGACTTTATCAAGCTAAAAAACAATCAGCATATCATCGGCGCTTGCGCCAAAGTGCAAACTACACTCAAGCTATTTAAAGAAAAACTAACTCTGAAAAAATTGAATAAATTAGAGTTAGAAGTAACCAACTGTTTCGGCTATCTTTTGCACAAATCAGACCTCGTGCATCGCGTCATTATTGATACCAACACCTTCAGTCTTTCCCTCTACGACTTCCAAGGACAACCCGTTCCCAAACATCGCCTATCCGCTGGGGAAAAGCAACTTTTAGCAATCGCATTTTTATGGGGACTGGCGCGGGTTTCCGGACAGCATTTACCTGTCGCAATTGATACACCTTTAGGGCGATTAGATTCGTCTCACCGTCAGAATTTGGTGGAACGATACTTTCCCTCTGCTTCCCATCAAGTAATATTGCTTTCCACCGATACTGAAATTGGCAAAACCGAAGTGGAAAACTTGAGACAACAGGATGCGATCGCCCGCGAGTACCTGCTGAAGTATAATCCCAGCGATCGCCATACAAACGTAGAACCCGGTTATTTCTGGTAAACCTTGTAGCGTGAGAAACCCGGTTTTTTGAAAAAACCGGGTTTCTGGGTAAAAAATCTAAAATCTAAAATCAATTTATGGAACCCCCAACTAACCGAATTGTTCTTTCTCAAACCGCAAAAGAACAACTCACAAAACTCAAGCGCATCACCAAAATTGACCAGTGGAATATTCTCTGCCGCTGGGCATTTTGTCGTTCCCTCGCCGAACCTACTATCCCCTCTCCCGTACCAATTCCAGCAGACAGCAACGTCGAGATGAATTGGCGCGTTTTTGGGGGAGAATTGTCTGATATTTTAGTAATTGCCCTCCAACAACGCTGTCATAATGATGGCTTAGGAACCGATAAAGAAACCCTCGCTAGTCAATTTCGCCTACACCTGCATCGCGGTATCGGTTATTTAGCCGGAGAGCAAAATATGAAGAAAATTGAAGACTTAATTCAAATCGCGCTAGTATCGCAAAATAAGACGTAAAACCTCTCCCCCAACCCCTCTCCTGCAAGGAGAGGGGAGTTAATTACACCCCCTTCCCTTGCAGGGAAGGGGGCTGGGGGGTTAGGTTTTTATTTAACACCTAAATTTGGGGATTCGCATATGGACGAATCTTCTCCCACAATAGAAATCGAACGTCATCGCGCCGCCATTGTCCGCATCGATCTTTCTATTCCCGTGCGCGTTGCTTTAGCAGCAGAACTTTTTAACGAAAATACCACGTTTTTTGACTACGGCTGCGGCTACGGCGGCGATGTAGCGCGAATGGCATATAAAGGCTACGTTAGCGCCGGATGGGACCCTTATTACTTCCCCGATGCGCCTCTAGTTCCCTCGGATATCATTAACTTGGGTTACGTTATCAATGTTATCGAAGATACCGAAGAACGCCGGGAAGCGTTGTTAAAAGCTTGGCAACTTACCCAGCAAGTTTTAATTGTTTCCGCCCAAGTTTTAATTGATAACCGAGGTCCGGATAAAATTGCTTATGGTGACGGTATTGTTACCTGCCGCAATACGTTCCAAAAATATTATGAACAGTCAGAACTGAAAGCATATATCGACCAAGTTTTAGGCGTCGATCCAGTACCAGTAGCATTGGGTATTTACTTCGTTTTTCGGGATGAACAAGCAAAAGAAAACTTTCGCGCATCCAGGTGGCGATCGCGCAGTTACATTCCCAGTATCAGAATGCCCAGCAAGCGGTTTGAAGACTACCGAGAACAATTGCAACCGCTGATGGAATTTATTAGCGATCGCGGACGCTTACCCGTTAAAAATGAATTACCGGAATCCGCAGAATTAATACTGGAATTTGGCAGTTTTTCTCGTGCTTATAAAGTGATTTTACAAGCAACCGACGAAGCCGAATGGGATGCGATCGCATACCGTCGTTCCCTGGATATCCAAGTTTACCTTGCCCTCACCGAATTTAGCGATCGCCCCAAATTCAAAGACCTCGCCCCCGAAATGCGACAAGACATCAAAGCCTTTTTCGGCACATATTACGAAGCTTGCGAAGCTGCTGAAGACATGCTTTTTAGCTTAGGAAAACCCGGAGTAATTCAAAATGCCTGCCGAGTTAGCAAAATCGGAAAACATCTGACCACCGCGCTTTACGTCCACGTTTCTGCCTTAGAAGCACTCAACCCCTTATTGCGGCTTTATGAAGGTTGTGCCAGTCGTACCATCGGGCGCATGGAAGGGGCGACTTTAGTTAAATTCCACATCGATAAACCCCAAATTTCCTATCTTTTCTACCCCGAATTCGACAGCGTTGCCCATCCCGCCTTAGACAGCAGCATGACAATAAAATTACCCGATCTTAAAGTCACCTATCGCGACTACAGCAGTAGAAAAAATCCGCCCATCTTGCACCGCAAAGAAACCTTCGTTACCCGCGACTATCCCTTATACGAACAATTTGCCGAATTAACCCACCAAGAAGAAATTGCCGGACTTTTAGATCGTCGCCACCAGATCGGTACCCGCCAAGAATGGGAAAACCGCCTCGCCGAATTAGGCATCGAAATTAAAGACCATTCCCTCTACGGCGATGGCGCGATCGGCATGACTCACGGGTCATAGGGCATAGCCCATTGGCATTCCTAGACTGGCGTTTTAGAGAGTTTTGCACTCTTCTGTGGTTATGGGGGCGGTGGGACTTGAACCCACACGACCTTTTACGGTCAACGGATTTTCATTCTCCCGCAACTTTCGCTGCTGCCAGCTGGCTTTGAGAATTGGACCCTCCCTTTACCCTCGACTTGACGTTAGGGTAGCTCCCGTCGGGTCTCTGCACCTTCCCGCGATTTTGGATTTTGGATTTTGGATTGACATCCCAATCTCAAATCGCAAATCTAAAATCTGAAATTGTTGGGCTTGGCTCAGGATTGCCTTGTCTGTTGCCAGATTTAGGTTTCCCTGAATTTGAGAGCGGTCACTTGAAGGATTTCTCCATCAAGGCTCAGTTTTCTAAGTCCGTAGCGTCTACCATTCCGCCACGCCCCCTAGCCAGAGCGATGTCACAAGTTTTGGCTGCGATTGCAGTCCTGTGGTTTACGCTCTAACAACTCGACCTTTTACAAGGATACAGCCTTTTTGACACTCTGCGATCTAAAGAGACGCAGATTCGGCTTTCCTCTAGTTTACTTTATAATAATATCTTATATACTTTAAATTGGGTTCCGCGAGCCGAAACCAAACTTGTTAGCTTGGAGAGAGTTGGGTAATCCCACGCTCAACCCACCTACAAAATATTAGATAAATTTATCACCATAACTACGGGAGAGCCTTTAGCACTGGCAGCAATCTCTCGCAATATTACAGCGACTGGGATCAAAACAAGCAGAGACAGTTCAGGAATTCCTCGCGCTTGGTAAAGTGTACCCAGCTACTCCAACAATCTCCCGCAGCGCAGCAATGATGGCAGCAGCTAGACTCTGCCGATGAAGAAACCCAGCCAGAAATACTCGCACGATTACAACAACTACTCTCAGAATAAGCTCTACACCAGCCGCTATTGCCTCAAATACTCGCGATTGAGTATGAGTATCTGATACTCGCGATTGAGTCTGGGACACTCGTCGCCCTTGTCTTTTATACTCATGCACGAGTCTGTTTTACTCGCCGTCGAGTTTCAGATACTCGTCGCCCTTGTCATTTAGACTCATTGGCGAGTCTCTTTTACTCGCCGTCGAGTTTAAAAGACTCGTTAGCGAAGCTAAAAAACTCACTCGCGAGTATAAAAGCTTGACGCGCGAGAAAATTAACCTGAAATGACAGCCTTTTTCCATTGGGTGTGACGCAAAATTGCAGGGACACGGGGTTCAAAATTGTAGGGAACATTCAAACATATTTGGGGAATGGGACAATTTACTGATGTTCCCTACCCCCGTTGCGCATCGGGAATCTTTGCTTTGATTTTTGGTCAGATACTTTCATCTTTGGGGAATGCGACATTTTTGGGAACGTTCCCACATCTTTGGGCGGGACAATTTACTGATGTTCCCTACCCCCGTTGCGCATCGGGAATCTTTGCTTTGATTTTTGGTCAGATACTTTCATCTTTGGGGAATGCGATATTGCAGGGAACATTCAAACATCTTTGGATTGGCGACAAAATTTATTGATGTTCCCTACGCCTGGTGATGTTCCCTACCCCTGCTGCGAATCGGGATGCTTTTGCTTTCTTTTCGGGCTGTGACTAAACCTCTGGCAAAAACCCATAGCCCGCCCGGAAATCAATTTCCGGGCTAATAGCTAAAGTCCGTTAAAACAAACTAAAAACCAAGATTCACAGTCGGTTTTAACCGACTTTAGCTATGAGACAGGGAATTTATTCCCTATCGGGCTGTGAATTTTGCCATAAGTCTGCTGATGTTCCCTACCCCTGGTGCGAATCGGGATGCTTCTGCTTTCTTTACCGGGTGAATGGCAAGTTTTTTCTGATATTCCTTACTCAAACAGCCGCGATCTTTTTTCCGTTATATATAAGCGCGCGCCTTGACCATTATGAAAATAACAATATCAGAAAACTCACAGAAAAGTCAAGGGATTTAAGATTTAAGATTGGAACATGAGGCGCGGGTTTGTAGTAGGCGATGGCAGCGCCTACTACGAACGAAGGCTAAAGCAACAAAGTCGTGCAATTATCAATCAGCGTGGGAATACCGTCGCGGTTGATAGCACCAAATTGCTCAAAATACCTGCGGGCAGCGGGGGGAAATTGGGGAAAATCAAAAATAGCATCCCCGTTGGCAATATCCGCCCAAAAATAGCGCAGACTCGGTGCTAGTTTTTCTGCGGTTGCAGTGGGTAAATTCAAAGGAGTATCTGTCAGCAATTTGAGCATGAAAGGAAGCGATCGCTCCCCAATCCACTCCCGCGATGTCTGCGCCAAAGTCGTCCAACCCGGAACTTCTCCCACCCGATACGACTCGACCTGCAACCATTTGCGGTCATAATTATCGGTGCGGAAGTGCAAGATGCGATAAGGGTGGGGATAGCTGACTAAAGACCCGGTAGTGATATCGTATAAACCGTCATCCTGGGCAATATCTTGGACGTGCAAATGACCCGTAAATACCAATTGCACCCCAGCTTTTCGCAGCATTTGCCGTAAAACGGGTGCATTGTCTAACATATACCGACGCCCCAGCTGATGCTGGGATTGATTCGGTAAGTGTTCGACTACGTTATGATGCACCATCACCAAGACAAACTCGTCTTTGGTTTGTGCTAGAACTTGTTCCAACCAATCCAACTGGGTATCATCTAAACATCCAATCTGCTTACCTTCCGCGTCAAATTGATTCGAGTTGAGTCCAATCAGGCGCAATCCGGGCAGAACTTCGCAGGTATAGTAAAGTTGTGTCGCGTCGTCGTAACCCGCTTTACGGTAGTAGCGCGGGAAATCTGCCCAACCAATCGATTGCTCGTTGCGTAGTAAACTGGGAACGTCGTGATTTCCCGGAACGACATATGCTGGAAAAGGGAGCTGGGATATGCGATCGCTCAACCAAGCATGGTTATCCGCTTCCCCGTGCTGCGTCAAGTCCCCCGGTAACAGGATAAAATCCAAGTCGAGTTGTTCCAGATGGCGCAGTACAATTTCTAAAGCCGGGATACCCAATTCCACCAGATGAAACCGGCTAGGATGATCCCAAACGGTGTGAGGTACCGCAATGTGTAAGTCGCTTACCACCGCAAACCGAAAATTTCAACTCATAACACCGAGAGGAAAATTTTAGATATTAGATTTTAGATTTTAGATTGAAAAGAGGGAGAGGATCGAGCATGTAGGGTGCGTTAACGAAGTGTAACGCACCGCCACCAGTAATAATGTAGTGCGTTAACGAAGTGTAACGCACCGCCACCAGTAATAATGTAGTGCGTTAACGAAGTGTAACGCACCGCCACCAGTAATAATGTAGGGTGCGTTAACGAAGTGTAACGCACCGCCTCCAGTAATAATGTAGGGTGCGTTAACGAAGTGTAACGCACCGCCACCAGTAAAACACTCAAGAGCATCCTTACCCTGTGGATTGCTAAAATCCTTTTCCTGTAGCGGTTTAAATCTGCAATCTGCAATCTAAAATCTGAAATTCTTAAAAGGAGCGTCACCTTGTCTGCGGTTCGAGTTCGACAACATGTCAATCCCCTGTGTAGAAAGTATCAGACACCTACCGAGCCTCCCCTCTGGGAGAAAGTATACGCCAATCCGACACAGCCTTTACATCTAGATATTGGCTGCGCGCGGGGAAGGTTTGTGTTAAAAATGGCACAACTACAACCGGATTGGAACTTTCTGGGATTAGAAATTCGCCAACCCTTGGTAGAAGAAGCAAATCGCTTGCGGGATGAGTTGGGGTTGACCAATCTCCATTATCTGTTTTGCAATGCCAATAACACTTTGCAAGCATTGCTCAGTTCTCTGCCACCGGGAACGTTACAGTACGTTACGATTCAATTTCCCGATCCCTGGTTTAAAAAACGGCATCAAAAGCGGCGCATCGTACAACCGGAATTGGTTAATTTGTTGGCAACTTATTTAGCACCAGGGGGATTAATTTTGCTTCAGTCGGATATCGAAGAAGTGGCGGTGGAAATGCAGCAACGCTTCGCTAATCATCCAGCTTTTTTGAGTCAGAATGGCGATACTTGGTTACCAGAAAATCCCCTCCCAGTGCCTACAGAACGGGAAATTGCCACTCAAGCAAAAGGAGAACCTGTTTACCGAGCGTTGTTTAAAAAAGGTCAATAATTGCCCAGTAGGGGCACGGCATCCTAGGGAACGTGGAAGAATTTTTGGTTTATACCAAAGGTTATAAAATGTTCCCTAGATTTCCGCTCGCCAATGATATCATTTCCGCTTGAATACCCTTAGTTAGGACTGACGCTAAGGACGCGGGGATAGGGGGACGATCTGAGTTTTAATTATGGGTGAGTTGCCTGACATCATATGAGTTAATTTGTCAGAATTTACGCAAAGAAACAAAGGGCGAACCGCAAAATCGTTGGTTTGTCAAAGAGATATCAACTAAGACAGCAGTATTGTAGGTTGGGTTGAACGACAGCGAAACCCAACCGGTTACTATTTCCTACAGGACTTACGCAAAGAAACAAGGGGCGATCCGAAAAATCCTTGGTTTGCCAACCAGAGATTGACGAAGAAACCGGGTTTCTTTTCTCTTCTTGCGTAAGTTCTGTCCTATTGAGTTTCGTTACCTCAAACCAACCTAATTTTTCACAGGTTTAAAACATACCTCAAAGCTACACTGCAATATTTTTGGCAATTTTGTTTTCTGAACTACTTCTACAAAAACAGGTTTTCCGCCTTGCCGTTCACCATTTTGAAACTCTAGTTTCTCCCCTGATGTAAACTTTTTTTCAAGAACAACCTTTGGTAAAGACTCTAAAACAGATTTTCGCTCTACCTTTCCAGATGTTTCTTCAGCTTTGGATATTGCCGCCAGAAATGCCCGAGTAGCATCATAGCTGCTTGCTGTCACCCAATTAATTGGTCCGCCCCAGGTTGCTTGAGATTCTTTGGCATAAGGGGAAATCGTCTTTCCTTCTGAGTCCACAGGAAACCAGGGAAAAACTAACTTCAACCCCTCAATATCCGTCTTACCTATGGACAAGTTCAATCCCTCATAAAGCGAATCTCCACCAAATAACCTTATCCTAGGGTTTTCGGCCTTTATTTTTTTTATTAAACTAATTGTTCGCTTATTTGTTCCTTCTGTACCACCACTCGAGAAAAAGACAGCAGCTTTAACATAATTAGGTGTTGGAGGTACATCACTTTCTGTGAAATTAGAAGGTTGTATGTCAATTTCTTTCTCAACTAGAGTGGTATCTAAAAATTCTTTAAATTTATTCTTCAAGTCTTTGCTATATTCATTATTACCTTCATAAAATATACGAACTTTACCTAAGGTTCCGATCTTGTCAGCTAAACTACGCCCCAAAGCTGCATTAGAAACAGTTGCTCTAAAAAAAACTTTGTTGTTTGAGTCTTGCTTTAAATTTGTACTGGTGCTGCTTGGAGTTATCATTGTGATGCCAGCTTTTGCGTATATTTCCAAAGCTGCTTTACTAGCATTGCTAGAATGATGTCCGATAACTCCCAAAATATTTTTCCATTTGGGATTTTACGCAATTTGGCAGGCAACTTTATTGGCAATATCTTTATCGTCATTATCATCAACAACTACAATTTTTAAAAGTTTTGGTTGGGATGGTTTTTTTGGTGTAGTTGGGTCTTTCTGAGCTTGATTGAATTTCGTTTGTGCATCGGCAACGCCCGCTAACATAGCTCTTGCTGCTTGTTGTCGAGCATTCCCAGGTACAGCGACAGCAAGTAGGTATGAGTTATTTGGATCTACGTCTCTGTTATTTTTGTATATTTCTTCTTCTCTATCCTTTTCATTTGGTGTGTTTTTGATCGTAAGATTATTTTCTCCTGTACTTAGACGGTTTGCAACATCAGATGATAATTGACAAATTGGCGGTGGATAGACAAGATTTTTAATCCAGAATAATATTATTGCCAAAAATAATGCTATTACAGCCAAAATAATACGATTTCTTCGTGTGGGAGGAATATGTATAATATTAGCTAGTAAATTTAAAGCTAAGCTTAATAATACTACATCAATGATAAAAATAAGAAAATCTGGAACTACGTTGAACATCATTTCGTCACCAAATACTTTGATAGTTTGTATCTTGCCTGGAATCGCCAACCCAGTCTAAATGCTGAACGCTTGCAGAGATTTTGAACTATCGCTCCCACCAAGAAAGCGGTATAACAGCAAAAATAAGTGGCGGCAGATAGCACCTCAACAACCTACAAGCAGCTTCAGCAGTTCTGAATACATTTACCTCGTCAATCGGAGAAAATCAGGAAAGAGTCGGAAAAAAGTAGAGCTAGTAGGGTGGGGTAGCCGTACTCGTAACGCACCAAGCATTGAGCGAAGATGGCACTCCAGACGCGGAGACACTCCAGACGTGGAGCATTTGAAGTGTCTTACTCTCTTCGCATCAGAAGAATACCTCATTAACGAACCACAGAGGCACAGAGAACACAGAGGTAAGAGAAAAGAAGAGATAGATGGTGTTATAGCGCGAAGGGAGTAAGACCCTTGTCCGGGATATTATAAAGTTCAGCTACTGCTTTGGTGTTGGGTTTCGTTACCTCAACCCAACCTACTTTATGAGGGAAGGTAAAAATTGTTTTTTAGAGGATCGGATTAGCTTGTAGCTTCCGGATTCACCGATAATTTTATATTGACCTGGCTGTAGAAATGCTTCTCCGGTTTTGTTATATTGAGCCAGAATTAGTACTGAAGGTGAAGCGGGGTTAGTGGCAGCGAGTTGCTGAATGTGGAAAATCGTAAATTCAAAGTTGGGGAAAAATGTTACTGGTTTTTGGGTGTAAAATACCACGCTGGGTTTTTCAAATCCAACCATGATTAATTCTTCTCCAGGTTTCTGCTGTTGAACTGCGATTGCAGCTAGTTCTCGCAACGGTTGCTGGCGCACTTTATCTACTAAAAAATAGCCCGGAGTTAAGACAAAAATCAAAAATGCGATAAATCCCAGTAAATTGGCACTCCAAAGCCAAGGTTGAAGCTGTTTTTTTCGCAACAAAAACGCCACCGCAGTCGCCGTTATTCCCCAAATTATTCCTCCCCGCAGGGGGATGCCTGACTGTTGCAACACCTGTTTTAGATCGGGCACGGCGGGGTCATATCCGATCAAGTTGGGACTCAAGAAAATAAAAGATGCGATCGCTAATACCAACACTAAATTAAATAAGCCACTCCACCAAAGTCCTAACTGAAGCATCGGGTATGTGGCATTCCTAATTCCCACTTTCTCACCTGCCCCGAAGCTCATTTGCTCAGTCCACAACAGCGTTACCATAATCGCCGCCGCAGGCATTAAGGGCAGTACGTAACTGGGTAGTTTAGTGACAGCAATGGTGAAGAAACCGAAAACGCCTGCAAACCAAAATAGGGCGAATAAACCTAACTGAGTCGAAGCGGGTGCAGCTTGCCAGTATTTTCGATCCCAAAAGCGCAGTCTCGCGATCGCTAAGGGCAAGTAACCAGACCAAGGAGCAAATCCCACCAACACTATTAAAAAATAAAAGTACCACGGCGCAGCATGATCGTTGACGACGCTGGTAAACCGTTGCAAGTTGTGATACCCAAAAAACGAATTAATATAAGCGTCGCCCTGTTTCCAAATTACCAGGATGTACCAAGGAATAGTAATTGCGGCAAAAATTAATCCGCCCAAAAGCGGTCGCATTTGCGGCACAACAAGCCTAAATTTGCCCAGATAAACCAGAAAAGCAGCAATTATCAACCCTGGTAATACTATTCCCACCGGACCTTTCGCCAAAACTGCCAAAGCACTCAGCACGTAAAATGCTACATACCAAGGAGAAAAATACGAGTCAATTTGTTTCCCCGCGTCTCCCCATCCCCGTGTCTCCCTCTCTTCTTCCCGAATTCCGGCATATCCGATAAAAAAGCATAGCAGTGCCGACCCCATGCAACCTACGAGTAGCATATCCGAGACGCCGGTTCTTGCCCAAACTAGGGTAAGCGGATTTAAGGCAATTAGGGCAGCACCAATCCAGGCAGAAAACCAAAGATAATTCGGGATTTTTTGTTCAATTAACCGAATTTGTCGCAAAAATGCGAAACGGCGTAGGGTGTAAAAGCCGAGTGCAGTTAGCCCTAGTGCAGCAATTGCACTCGGTAGGCGGACGCTCCACTCGTTGACACCTAGAATTTTATATCCGATCGCCATTAACCAGTAAACCAACGGCGGCTTATCAAAGCGCGTTTTGCCGTTAAAAAACGGCACGATCCAATCCCCCGTCACGGTCATTTGCCGTGCCGCTTCGGCGAACAGCGGTTCGGTTTCGTCGATTAAACCAATGCTGCCTAAATTCCAGAAAAAGGCCAAAAAGCCAATTAATAGCACCCACAGAATCGACAGTATCCAACGATGGCGCGGATGCTGCTGCCAGAATTTTTTCATAGGGATGGTGATGCGATCGCCAAGTTTCATGTATCTAGCTTTCAAGCCTTTGTCAGCCTTAGTAGGGGCACGGCACGTTTAAGATTGTGACAGTAAACGAAATATTGATCGTGCCGTGCCCCCACAGACGGTTTGGGGTAGGGGCACGGCAGGTGCAACATGGTAACAGTAAACGAAATATTGATCGTGCCGTGCCCCCACAGATCTGATGGGGAATTCAAGGCTGCAAAATCAACTGCCATTCAGATCTCTGACTATTCCATAGGGGTACGCCTGTTTCGCCTACGACGTATGGCCCCCAGTAGCGGCTGGAACCATCTTGCGCAAAAGCCACCAAAACATCTCCCCGATTTAGTTTCAGATTACCATCGGGTAGCGCCAACACCAATCCCCGGCTACCCCCTTCTCCGGGGGCAAAATCCCAGTGTGCAGGTGCGCCGTAAGCTGGCTGCTTACCAGATTTGGCGTTAGACTGTACGGGTAGCAAAGCTAACCGAACCGGATGAGTGCTTTGATTGCTGACTCGCAAGGTTCCTGCTGCTGTCGCTGGTGCTTTAGAACGAGCCTTGGCTCGATTGGTCGCTGCTAACGGCTGCACCAAGGTTGGCGCTGGTGTTGAGTTGGAGGCGGAGTTAGAAGTCGATTTGGTAACGGGTAGCACTTCGGGCGAGGTTGGAACAGGTGGAAGTTCGGCTTCTGGGGGTTCAACCGTAATGCTGAACTGCCATTCTCCCAGTACTTGCCAGATTGCGAGCAAAAATGCTGTAGCAATAATAACCGCAGCATAAACCTGTAAATGTATTTTCATAGTCCTTACTAATAATTAGTCTTAATATTGAAGCCCTTACAGATTGCCTGTTCGTTATACCAGATCCCCAGTGGGATAGAAAGCACTTTAAGGTGAAAAACATACTCTATACAAGGGCATATCCTCCGCGTCCGGATTTTCTGAGGCAAAATTTATGCAAAACACCCGTCTGAACAATTTACTGGATGTTGTCGGCGCTCGACTTGGGGGCTGGCTTCGCAACCCCTGGCGGCGACTATCCTTGATGGTAATCAGCCTGCTGTTCGGGATTTTTCTGGGAACGGCGATTTCAACCACCGCCGGACAAGCCGCTGACTGGGATATTATCGCCGCCGGTATATTAGTTATATTTACGGAATCTGCTAGTTGGATTTGTTACAGCATATCTCGCAGAAGAGGAACGCGATCGCTTGTCATCGATATGTTGAACGCGCTCAAAATTGGCCTCACTTACAGTTTGTTTGTGGAAGCTTTCAAATTGGGGTCTTGATCGACTATGACGACTGAATTACTAAATCAGTTCCTGCAAAAGTTAACCACATCAGAAGCGCTACCCCTATCCGCAATAGAACAATTGGCAGCTTGGGAATTGGCGGATGAATTAAGGGCGAAAGCGTTTGGCATTACGCCAGCTAATGTGAGGCAGGTGTTGGATTTGCGATCGCACCTCTTCCATACAATCTACCCAGACCTAATGCAATTGTGCCAAACAAAAGGTATAAAGCAGCACCCAGCTTGGCTGGAAACCCTCTTCAACCTGTGGTTACCTTTAGCGATGCAGCTAGCAAGTCACCGGCAGCAATTAGAACGCCCTTTAATTCAAGGAATTTTAGGCGGACAGGGAACCGGCAAAACCACCCTAGCAGCGATCCTGACTTTAATTCTGGGTCACCTGGGATACCGTACTCTGAGTCTTTCCTTAGATGATTTGTATAAAACTTATCCCGAACGCCTAGCGTTGCAACAGGAAGACCCCCGCTTAATCTGGCGCGGGCCACCCGGAACCCACGATATTGATTTAGGTATAAAAGTTTTAGACCAACTTCGCAGAGGGCAAGAAAATCCAAATCTGCAATCTGAAATCTACAATCTCAAATCGATCGCAGTGCCTCGCTTCGATAAATCGGCTTGGGGGGGTGCAGGCGATCGCGCACAACCAGAAATTGTGGAAAATATCGATATCGTCCTGTTTGAAGGATGGTTTGTCGGCGTTCGTCCTATCGACCCCAGCGCCTTCGACAATGCACCGCCGCCGATTGTAACCGCAGATGACCGCAGATTTGCCCGCGATGCGAACGCAAAATTGCAGGATTATTTACCCTTGTGGCAACGATTGGATAGTTTGATCCTGCTTTTGCCAACGGATTATCGCCTTTCCCAGCAGTGGCGACGACAAGCGGAACAACAAATGATTTCTACCGGAAAATCCGGAATGAGCGATGAAACGGTGGATCGATTTGTTGAGTATTTCTGGAAGTCTATCCACCCAGAATTGTTTATTCAGCAAATGGCGAGAAACTCAGATTGGGTGGATTTAGTCATCGAAATTAATCGCGATCGTTCTATTGGTCTGGTCTACAAGCCGAGCGATCGCTTACCTTAAAAATTAGGTTCTTCGCTCTGTGGAACTAACCCCGATGTCCAGCAACATGAGGCAGCGCCGGTTTAACAAATCCTCCCAATCTACATCAGTTGCTCAACGACGAGGCAAACGCAGCCAACGGGATTGGCGGCGACGCTGGCGTTATTTTTACTTGCGCTTTGTTCGCCTCAGAGGCAGTCCGGAAGCGATCGCTAGAGGTGCTGCGGCGGGTGTGTTCGCGGGGTGGTTTCCCCTGATCGCCACCCAGATGGCTGCTGCTATCTTATTAGCCGCTTTAATTAAAGGCAATAAAATTGTCGCCGCCGCCGCAACTTGGGTGAGCAATCCCTTGACATCCATTCCAATTTATGCATTCAATTTCCATGTCGGTCGATGGCTGTTGCGATCTCAGGAGCAATCTTTTTCGGGTGAGAGTATAAGTTCCTGGCAAGGAATGATGCAAATGGGGACGGAGTTTTTAGTCGATTTGTTGGTAGGTTGTTTTGTAGTAGGTTCCCTTTGTTCCGTTGGCAGCTATTTCCTATGTTTGTGGTTCGTGCGTCGCGTGCGCGATAAACGACGATATTAATAATTGCTAATAGCTAATAGCTAATTGTTAATTGCCTTTTGGCGATTAGCGATTAGCTATTAGCAAATTATGCCAGCAAATTGTCAGTTAAATTCACCAGTATTTCAAACCTAAAATCATCGACTAAATCTTTTAAAACGGCTTTCAGATCTCCATGTTCGTCGGGGATTTGTTCGATGAGGGCAAAAATATTTTCATCGTCGCCCATAATCGCTGCCCGATTTAAATCCCGATGCCATTGGTCAGGCATAATTTTTAAGTCTTCGCCGGATATGATTCTATTTTCCTTGGCTGACTCTTGCCAAGAAGGTTCGGATGAATCGTAGAGATAACGCACTCCCAGATGCTCGGCAATTTTTTCTAATAAAACCTCCTCTTGAAACGGTTTAGAAATAAAGTCATTGCATCCCATTGCCATCGCAATTTCTTTTCCTGCTTGCAGCACGCTAGCAGTCAAAGCAATAATCACAGTTGCTTGACCTTTTAAATCAGATCTAATGCGTTTGATCGCTTCATACCCATCCATTACAGGCATTCGCATATCCATCAAAATCAATTGAGGTTCTATCTTTTCCCACATTTCAATCCCAGCTTGACCGTTTTCGGCTTCAAACACTTCAAAGCCAAGCGGTGATAGCATTTTCACCAGTAAGTGACGACTTTCCCATTTATCTTCGACGACTAAAATGCGATACTGGGGTTGGTTGGGTGCTAATGCGATTGCTCGAGGTTTTCGCACTTTTTGCAGAAACTCATCCGCGTTTGCTGGCGTCACCGTCCTTACCGGAATCTCGCAAGTAATAACTGTTCCCTTACCCACTTGACTTGCTATTTTAATATTTCCCCCCATTAATTGGGCAAAATACTGGCTAATTGTCAAACCTAAACCCGTTCCGCCTACCGACTGACGCCCCGCTTCTCCTTGCACAAAAGGCTGAAACAATTTCTCTAAATCTTCCGGCGCAATACCGCACCCTGTATCTTCTACTTCAAAGGTCATTAGTAATTGGTTATTGGTCATGGGTGAACCAGAAAAATTTTCCCGATTCCCCAGTTTGACTTGCAGCGTGACGCTGCCCGATTCAGTAAATTTAATTCCATTTGAAAGTAAATTGATTAAAATTTGACGTAACCTGCTTTCATCAGTTTCGATATAATGGGGCGAGTCTGGACTGATTTTAAAATTTAGTTGCAAGCCTTTGGATGTGGCTCTAAGTTGAAACATATCTTGGAGGAAGTCAATCAGATTGTACAAGTTAAAGCAAGATGGATGTATTTCGATCATTCCTGCTTCAATTTTGGACATGGTTAAAACGTCGTTAATTAGTTCCAGCAAATGCTCGCCGCTTTTACTAACAATTTGTAATTGCTCCTGCTGTTGGGAGTTGAGGTTTTGGTCGCGACTCAGCAGTTGGGTAAAACCCAGGATGGCGTTGAGCGGCGTTCTCAGTTCGTGGGTCATATTTGCCAAAAACTCGCTTTTTGCCTTGTTTGCGGCTTCTGCGGCGCGTTTTGTCTGCTCTAGCTCGATTAACTGTCGCTTGAGCGTCTGCGACAGTTGATGCCGTTCCAAAGCATAGCGGATGGCTCGAACTAGCAAGTAGTGGTTAAATTTGCCTTTAATCAGGTAGTCTTGTGCCCCTAAAGATACGGCACTCACGGCGATTTCTTCGTCATCTAGTCCGCTGAGAATGATTACTGGTATATTTGGAAACCGAGTATGAATTTGACGAAAAGTTTCGAGTCCTTGGGCATCTGGTAAGGTCAAGTCGCTCACAACTATGTCGATGCCTCCCTGTTGTAGGCAGTCGAGTCCTTGTTCTAAGCTTGTGGCGCACTCTAAACGAGCGGAAAATTGTTTAGCTTTGGCTAAATAAATCCGAATTAGATCGATATCTCCTTCGTCGTCCTCAATTAAAAGCATCCTGACAGAGACGTTAAGCATGGTTTTATATTCAATCTTTATTGGACCAGGAGTATTTGCTCCCATATTTGAAGAATGAGTGAAGAAACTTAACAAACCCCTCTGTTCCAAAAATTTTAACAATTTTACCTCAAATTAGGGGGCAGGTGAACCAAGTTTAACCAAAAATGGTCTATAGACTGGATAATATGTTTAAATCCTGCCAAACCGGCGGGTTTTGTGAGGTAGGCATTGGCTCCTAATTTGTAGATCGTCAAAACTTCTTCAGGCGCTTTTGATCCGGTAAGGATAACAACTGGGATTTGTTTAAGTTGTTCGTCGCTTTTGATCGCTTGCAGCACTTCGCGTCCGCTTTTGCCGGGGAGGTTGAGGTCTAGTAAAATTAAGTCGGGTAGCACCTCGCCCGCTGTTTGCCGCAGGTAAGCGATCGCTTCCTCCCCATCATGGACAATTTTTAATTGAATCTTCTCTCGCTGGCGTTGAAAGACGATCTCGATCAGATCTGCATCCCCCGGATCGTCTTCAATTACCAGCACTGCAATGAATTCCCCATTCTCGTTTAATTGAACAGTAGATTTTGTCATGCAGGGATAGTAAAATAGAAAATTGTGCCTTTTCCTGGTTCAGATTCTAGCCAAATTTGTCCGCCATGTCGCTCGACAATTTTACGACACAAGGCTAAGCCAATGCCATTACCAGGATAGTGAGAACGGCTGTGCAATCGTTGGAAAATGGCGAAAATCCGCTCGATATATTCCGGTTTGATGCCGATGCCGTTATCTTGCACGGAAATCAGCCATTGTTGTTTTTGCAACGTAGCTGCTATGTGAATTTCCGGAGGGCAGTCGCGGCGGAATTTAATGCCATTAGCGATTAAATTTTGCAATAGTTGTGCCATTTGGACAGGATTGGCTGACAATGTAGGCAGTGGGGTTGTGGTAATAATAGCGTTGTTTTCTGCGATGACAAAGCTGAGATCGATTATTACCTGAGATACCACAGTATTTAAATCAGTTGGCTGTTTATTTAACTCTTGTCGCCCCACCCGCGAATAGATCAATAAATCCTCGATCAGCGCTTGCATCCGGGTTGCGCCATCGGTGATGTAATCAATGTATTTGTCAGCTATCTCATCTAATTGTTGGCGGTAATCGTGAGCGAGCAATTCGGCAAAACTATTGATTTTCCGCAAAGGTTCTTGCAAGTCGTGGGAGGCGGCGTAAGCAAATTGTTCGAGTTCTTTGTTGGAACGAGTCAATTCGGCGATTGCAGTTTGCAATTGCTCTTGGCTGTTGTGTAAAGCTTCTTGGGCTTGTTTGCGATCGCTGATATCGTAAAGTACGCCCACCATGCGCGTCGGCTGTCCAAGAGCATTGTAATAAAAGCGACCCAAGGAATCGACCCAGTGAATGCTGCCATCAGGCCAAACAACGCGGTACTCGCACTCCAAATCTTGTCGTGAAGCGATCGCCGCTTGTGCTGATGCCTTAATCTCGGGTAAATCTTCTGGGTGAATGCGGTTAAACCAGTCGGTGAAGAAACGGCGAGGCGTTCCGGGTTCGTACCCAAAGATTGTTTCGTGATAGGAAGTCCATATTGTCTCGTTTGTCAACATATTCCAATCCCACGAGCCGATGTTGGCTACCTCTAGCGCCAAAGTGAGGCGATCGTTGTTTTCCCGCAGCGCTGCTTCTGCTTGCTTGCGCGAGGTGATATCTTCTGTCGCACCGAGAAACCGTACCACTCGCCCTTCGCCATCGTCCCATTCGGGTTGTATGCGATCGCAAATCCAGCGAATATCCCCTTGTTTGGTCACAATTCGATACTCGAGCGACCCAGCTTGATTAGTTGAAATTCGTTCGTTAATAAACTGACTAAATGCTGGCAAATCGTCGGGATAAACCAGATTCAACCAACCATTTTCACCCTCTGGCAATTCTGCAAAAGTATAACCTGTAATTCGGCTCAAATTTGCTGTTGCCCATTCATCAATAATTGCCCCTGACCGAGTGACATAGCAGGAATAAATGTAATCTGAAGTAAGTTCGCAAATCCGGCGATACTTCTCCTCGCTCTGGCGCAGGGACTTTTCGGCAAGCTGGCGTTCGGTAACATCGGTGACTAAAACAAACCTGGCGAGTCTGCCTAAAAAAGTTAAAGCATTAGAAGTAACTTCTACATCAATAATCGTTCCGTCTTTCTTTTGATGTCGCCACAAACCCGAATTGGCGTAACCTTCAACAGCAAGGTTAGCAACTTTTTCTTGCAGTACTGGAATATCTTCAGGCGGTCGAATGTCGGCAATCGTCATATTAAGAAACTCGGCAAGAGAATAACCATAGTGATGAATTGCCGCCTGATTAACCGCGAGAAAAGCGAGGGTTTCTAGATCGTAAACCCACATAGGCTGGGGGTTATGTTCAAACAGTAAACGATAGGTTTCGCCCTCGCGCAGCGATTCCTCGATTTGCTGAAGTTCGTGGGCTTTCGGGGAAAGGTCAAGAATAGTTTCTGGGGTAACAAGTCCTACCAACTGACCTTGCCGATCCAAAATCGGGAGATGGCGAATCTGATACTGGCGCAATAGGGACAATACCGTCAGGATGTTGTCAGAATTCGACTGGGTGAGGGTAATGACTTCTCGCGTCATCACCTGGGCGATCGCCACCCCAGATAAGTCAACTCCAGCCGCAGTAAGCTTGACTACATCCCGCTCAGTGAATACCCCCAGTAACTGGGACTCCTCCACCACCAATACACAACTGGTTGTGGTTGGACTGGTAGGAATCAAATCTGGGGACGAATTTGAGTTGGATACTTGACAAATGCTGCCTCGTGCTTTAATCATCAAATCAATGGCATCGAGTACAGAAGTATTTGGTCCAACAATCAAGGGAGAGCGATCGATGACTTGCTCTAGACAGGGAAAATTAAGGAGCCGGTCGGTAAAATGCATGGTTAATATCGAAAAACATCTATCTATAGCCCGATTAATTACACTTTAACTAGAAACCGTTATGCATCAAGAACTATACAACTTAGGATTAGAGAAAGTTCGTCAAGGCGACCTAGCGGGGGCAATTAAAGAATTTAGCCGTGCTTTAAAGGTAAATCCTCAATTTAGCGATGCTTACTACAAAAGAGCTGTGACGCGCTTTGACTGCGGAGATCTACAAGGTGCAATTGAAGACTACAACGAAGTTTTGCAGATGCATCCCGATAATATCAACGCTTACTGCGGTCGAGGTTTAACCAATTTGGCGCTGGGAAATATTGCAGCAGCAATCGAAGATGCAACGCAAGCGACGCGCATCAATTCCAACCATGCTCCAGCATATAGTTTGCGAGGAACTGCTTGCCAAAGATTGGGAAATGTGCAGGCGGCGATCGCCAACTTTAAAAAAGCAGCAGAAATTTATTTAGAACAAAAAGACGCGGTTAAATGCCGTCAGTGTATAGAAACAATTAAAAAGCTTCAGCCACCGCCCCCCGCTGCCGAAAATCCAACCAACAATCCCCAATTTAATCCTGAAGAATTCATCAACGAAGCCCTGAAAAAATCAATGTCAGGGGATTACAGTGGAGCAATTGGAGACTTGGATTGGGTAATCCAACTCAATCCTCAAGAAGACAAGGCTTACTTTCATCGCGGGTTAATTTATGCCAGATTAGAAAGTAAATTGGCTGTTATATAACAAGGAAATACGGCAAATTATCAACAAGCATTGTCAGACATTAAAAAAGTAGAAGCATCGCAACAATACCGCAACAGAATGCGAGCAAAACAAGCATATTTATCCAGAGATATTCCGAGAGGCAGACCGAGTTTCAGAGTACAGCAAAGACTAATGATACTCGTTGGCGGTCATTGGGATACAGCGTGGCGACTTGTTGAGTTAGAAAGGGAGAAAAACCCCGGAATGCCAGAAGATTGGTATTGGGAAAAAGCAATTTATAATATAGAGCGCGATCGCGGATTAAAATAGAGGTTGATCTGTAGGGACACGGCATTCAAAATCTTTCCCACAAAACCAAAAATTTTTCATGCCGTGTCCCTACACCAACAATCTTTGATCGCACCCCCATCGATCTGCCGCGACACGGCATTCCAAATCTTTCTCACAAGACCAAACAATTCTCATGCCGTGTCCCTACACCATACCCCCATCGCTCTTTTGGGACACGGCATCCACCATCTTTCGGACAAAACCAAAAATTCTCATGCCGTGTCCCTACACCATACCCCCATCGCTCTTTTGGGACACGGCATCCACCATCTTTCGGACAAAACCAAAAATTGATCGTGCCTTCTCCCTACCGCGACCATCTTTGATCGCACCCCCATCGATATGTAGGGACACGGCATCCACCATCTTTCGGACAAAACCAAAAATTGATCGTGCCGTGTCCCTACACCATACCCCCATCGCTCTTTTGGGACACGGCATCCGCCATCTTTCGGACAAAACCAAAAAATTCTCATGCCGTGTCCCTACACCATACCCTCGTCGATATGTAGGGACACGGCATCCACCATCTTTCGGACAAAACCAAAAATTCATTATGCCGTGTCCCTACCGCGACAATCTTGAATTAAAAATCTAAACCCAAATCCAGTATTTGATTTGAATGATATTTAATATTCTCTTGATCGATTTCCCACTGGCGCGGATTGTTGATAATATACTGTCGAATCCAATCCAAACCAATTTCAACGCGAACGATACTTTCGTAATAATTATCTTGCCAGATAGGAGGCGTTTTAGTGCGGCGCATCAGATTAATTCTTTTAGTTACCGCTGATTTGAAAGAACGAACTACTGTAGGAATAGAACCCGGTACGGGTTTGCCAAATTGTTCTTTTCTTGGCCTATTTTTTGGCAATGCCTGATATCCTTCATCGGTAATAATCAGAATGCCATGCAGATGGTTGGGCATTACAACAAAAACATCTAATTGAATGTGGGGAAAACGACGAGGAAGCGCCTGCCAAAAGCTATGGGCAATGTAACCCAAGTAATTCTTCTGCATTTTCCCATTATCTATATCACCAAACCAACATTGCCGTTCGTAGGTGCAAATTGTGATGTAATAAGCACCCGGTTGGGTGTAATCGTATTCGGGTAATCGAATAGAACGTCGGTGATGTTTTTTGGGGTTATATGCCATTGGGGAAATTATATTTAAAAAAAAATGCCTGCTGTAGGGAACATAATTAATATTGTTTGCTTTTCCCAAGATATCTTTGATGCCGTGACCCTAGACAACCGTGGATATACCAAATCTAGGGACACGGCATAATTAATGTTATTTTCCCTTACACAACCGTGGATATACCAAATCTAGGGACACGGCATAATTAATGTTATTTTCCCTTGCCAAGATATCTTTGACGCCGTGTCCCTACGCCAACAATCTTTAATCGCACCCCCGTCGATATGTAGGGACACGGCATCCACAATCTTTCCCACAAGACCAAAAATTTATCATGCCGTGTCCCTACTACCGCGACTTTGACGCCGTGTCCCTACGCCACCGTGGATATACCAAATTTAGGGGCGCGATCGCATAAAATAAAATACCCCCTCTCCTATTAAAGCAGAGGGGGATGAAAGTGTTTCTAACTATTCACACCCACCAAGCGCGAGGTCATAAACCGATCCATCCAGTTTTCCAAATAAGCTTGATTTGCTTTTTGTTCTTTCGGATCGGTTGTGTTGAGGGGATGAGGTGCCAATCCCAAAATTGCCGCCGTTGTAACGCAGAACATAGACTTTTGAAAAGTTTGACAAATTTGCACTCGCAAATCATCTTCTCCCCGACGGGTTTTGCGGTAAACTTCGTGCAAATATTCTGGGAGATAATGACGCATATCTTGCATCAATTGCGTGGGTGGAATTCCCGCCCCACCAATAGGTAATGGATCGGCATACAATGCCCCATATTCAAATCTACCTTGATCTGGGGAAATAGCTTGAGCTTGTGCGTTGTAAGAAACCGTACCGGGGAATGGCGTGCCTCTAAAGAAAACTGCCTCAACGTAAGGGACGGCGGTATCAGCAAGGAAGGTTAACCCTGCCGATTTTGGGATAATTTCGTACACTTTACCGTCAATTTTAACCGAGTAGGTAATCGGCAAATTTGCTGCTGCTACTAACGCATCTAAGATATGTTGTACGACTTGGGGAATCGATTTAATTTCTCCTCGGTCATATCGATCGGATAAATCGAGGAACATCGGACACATCACCTGCCAAAATTGACCCAAAGCGCTGTAATAAGCAAAGAGACGCACCTGTTCGGGTAAAAATTCTGGAAACAGTTGTTGCACGCCTTGGATGAAGAAATTATGCTTAATTTTGGCAAGGATTGCGGGTTGCGATCGCTTCCTAAACTCCTGTGAATCTAAATAAGCATCCAACCCGCCGCCGCCGTGCCACATCATCGTTCTCATGCAGTACTCTGCATACTCAAAATTAATGCGATCGTGCCACCAATGGCGCAGCAATTTTCCCCAAGTAATCTCGCCGTTGAAGTATTTAAAAAAGGGAAACAGCACTAAAAATTGATGGTCGGCAATGTAGAGGAGATTTTTATAGTAGGCGTCCATCACCACGCCATAACTTTTGAGAATTCCCACCACTTCCAATACATTTTCCGGCGTATCTTGCAGCAGCGCTTGTCCCCTTTTCAGACGGTTAATATATTCTGTAAGCGGGTGTTGATGTTTTAAAATTGTGTTCGTCATGGGTAATTGGTAATGGGTAATTGGTCAATCGCCCATAACACAGAGTTTAAATTAGGATGAAGAGATGGCTTTAATTTAAACATCCCTGCATCCGTATCAAAATCCGTGAAGGGCGAGGTTGATTAATGACCGCTAATTGCAGAAACTTGTGCCACTGCTGGATAATTTGTCAGCATCGCGGTGGTGGTGCTTTCTGTCCAATGCACCATCCAAGCTGGTTGCAAGCCCAAGATTACAATCAGGATAGCAAGAACGATCGCAGGCGCGCGATCGCTCCACTGCACAGGTGGTAAATACGTCACTTTTTCCGATAGTCTGCCAAAAAATGCCCGGTTCACCAACAGCAGGAAATAAACCGAGGTTAACCCCGTCCCAATCATCGACAGCAAGGTTTGAGTCGGAAATACCGGCAAACTGCCGCGAAATACCAAAAATTCCGAAATAAAGCCCACCATCCCCGGAATTCCAGCACTCGCCATCACGCCCACAATCATCAAGCTACCCACGACAGGCAAACCCCGTTCCGGGTTCAACAGTCCGCGCAGAATCTCGATATCCCGCGTACCTGTCTTTTTATATACAACGCCTACCAGGAGAAACAACAGGGCAGAAATTAAACCGTGACTGAGCATTTGCAGAACTGCGCCCAATAGCGCCAGGGGTGTAGCGGCGGCTGCGGCGAGGAGGACGTAACCCATGTGACCGATCGAACTAAAGGCCACCATTTTTTTCATGTCGGTTTGAGCGATCGCGTTAAACGAACCGTACAATACGCTGATCACCGCCCAAGTCGCCAACCAAGGTGCTGCATACGCCCAAGCTTGGGGAAACAAACCTAACCCAAACCGCAGTAACCCGTAAGTCCCCAACTTCAACAGTATCCCCGCTAACAGCACGGAAATCGGCGTGGAAGCTTCCACGTGTGCATCGGGTAACCAAGTGTGGAAAGGTACGAGGGGAATTTTAATCCCAAACCCGACAACAATTGCAGCTAAAAGTAACAATTGCGTTGCCAAAGGTAGGGTGTTACCCAGTAGCGGTTCGTAAGCAAAACTGGGACTATGGCTAAGCCAAACTAACCCAAAGAAAGCGGCTAAAATCAGAATTCCAGAAATCGCCGTATAGATGAGAAATTTCGTAGCTGCATAACCCCGACGCTGACCGCCCCAAATAGCAATCAACAGATACAGTGGAATTAATTCCAACTCGTAAAACAAGAAAAACAGCAGCAAATCTTGCGCCAGAAAAGCTCCAGCTACACCCGCATTCAACAACAAAACCAAAGTGTAGTAAAATCGGGGTCGCGAGATAGATGTCTCGCTGCTGGAAATCGCAAGGCAAGTCAGCAGACTATTTAAAACCAGCAAAGGCAAAGACAACCCATCCACGCCGAGATGGTAAGTTAAGCCTAAACTATCAATCCAGGGGATAAACTCTGAGAATTGCTGGTTGATATCCTGGGGGTTAAACTGACTCCCCACGACCAGCGACCAGAGAAATAAACCACATGCGATCGCCAAGGTCACTCGCCGGATAATTATAGGCGCTACAGTTCCTGGCCATAACCCCACAATAATCGCACTTATCAACGGCACCAAAATTAAGGCACTAAGCATTTATCGCTCTTGCTCCTAAGTTTTTGATAATTGGTAATTGCTAATGGCTAATTGCTCGCTTGGTATGTGCTATTAGCCATTAGCCATTAGCTAATAGCTAATTGCTAATGGCTAATTGCTCGCTTGGTATGTGCTATTAGCCATTAGCCTCGTTCCCAAGGCTCTGCCTGGGAACGCCATTAGCTATTTACTGAGTGCTAATCGCCAAAATTCCCAATCTACAATTGCTTTGACAGCTTCTGGATCGATGAACCAACTCATCAAAAAGGCAAAAACGCTAGTTCCCAGCAAAATTGTCAGCACGTAAAACTGGGATTGACCAGAAACGCTGTATTTCAAGCTTTGTCCGCCGAAAATTGTGCCAAAGCCGACTAAATTAACCAATCCATCTACAATGTAGCGGTCAATGGCAGAATTTAACCGGGACAATTGGTTGACAGCAAAAACTACGCTGTAGCGATACAGTCTATCCACGTAAAAGTCATAAGCCAACAAGTCTTGCACAAATCTCAAAGGTACTTGTATCGGTCTTGACCAAGTGCGTTGCAGATCGACTGTCGCACCCAAAGCGGTACCAAATAACCCCGATGCAACTAACAGCAAAACTGCATCTCGGTTGATATACATCCAGTCTGGCAGCAAATCCAAGCGCTGCATCATCCCAGGAACGAATAGGGTGAAAATGGTCAACGAAACCATCGGCACTGCCATAGGCCATGCTACCTCTGGGGCGCGACGAGTTTTCGGCGCAGTTGGTCCCAAGAATGTCAGGCGAAAAACGCGGGTTAAATTTAAGGCAGTCAAGGCGTTAACTAACAGCAAAACTGCCACAATCCAAGGTTGGGATGTCCAAAAGTCGTCCATCCCCAATCGCAACGCCCAAAAACCGCCCAAAGGCAGCAGTCCGATTAACCCCGCCGAACCTACGATAAAAGCAGTGGTTGTAGCGGGCATTTTTGACCACAGGCCGCCCATTTCGGTTAAATTTTGGTTGTTGGTGGTGAGTATGACCGAGCCAGCGCTCATGAATAATAAAGCTTTGGCGATCCCATGGGCGAGTAGTAACATCAGCGCAAATCCCGTCCATTGATACCCAACGGCGATAAAGACCAATCCCAAATAAGCGCTGGTGGAATGGGATAATGCCCGTTTGATGTCAATTTGCGCCATCGCTACCAAAGACGCACCGATGGCAGTTGTTGTACCAATTACTACCAACGCCATCGACGCTACTGGGGAAAGTACCAATACCGGCTGAAGTTTAATCAGCACGTAAGCACCGCCAGCAACGACAACCGAGTTTCGCAATATCGAAGCGGGGTTTGGCCCTTCCATCGCTTCATCCAGCCACATGTGCAGCGGAAATTGAGCGCATTTCCCCGTCGGTCCCGCAATTAAAGCTAAACCTAATAAAGTTGCTACCGTTGGCGACAAGGTAGTATTTTCTGCCCAGTCATACAAATCTGGCCAGTTCAAACTTCCCGCCATTGTCGCTAATGTTACCACCCCCATCAGCAGCAGCACGTCTCCTACCCGTTTGGTTAAAAACGCATCTCGTGCTGCGGTTACCACTAAAGGTTGTGCGTACCAAAAACCCACCAGCAAATAAGTAGAAAGCGTCAGCATTTCCAGCAAGGCGTAAGTCAAAAATAACGAGTTACTAATTGCCACGCCACTCATCGCCCCTTCAAAAAATCCCATCAGAGCAAAAAAGCGGGCTAATGCCCAGTCTTTCTCCATGTATCCCAGGGCGAAGAGTTGAGCTAACAAACTTAACCCCGTTACCAACTCCATCGCCCCCACACTCACCGATGAGATATCAATCGCAAAGGATAAATCCAGATCTGCTACGGTTAGCCAGTGGAGGATTAATTCTTGTGGCTCTTTGTTCCAGGTAGATCTAAAAACAATTGTGCCGTGAACAAATGCCAGCACGGTCATCAACAGGTTGAAGTAAGCTGCCGGTCTAGGTCCCGTGCGACGAATGATGCCCATCGACCAGGGTAAGGTCAAGACCGCACCAATCAGTCCATAAAAAGGCACCCACCAACTTGTTTGGGTGAGAAACTCTGTCATCTAAAAGTCTCCGGTATGTGTGTCACCTTTGTGTTTTTAAACCAGGGATGAACACGACGCGGCGGTTTTAACCGCAGTCACAATTAATCCGGTTGAGCGTCGTATCAATCGGACGAGAGTTTTTACTGAATTGACCATTACGTTTCCAATTGTGGTCAGAGACAGAAACTTGTTTGGAGGTGTCACCACTTACCCAGCCACAATAGGTTTTGTTGCCACAAGTCGCTGCAACATAGTCGCCTTTTCTCAATCCGTGACGAGTAACAGTACCACCATATTTCCTTCTAATTCCACCTTTTGCAGGAACCATCAGATGTAATTGACGGCGCGATCCAGTCTGGCGACGAATCACAGCCAATGGTGCAGGTGTAACAGAAACATTTCCTTTCCACCCCATTGTTTGGCTGTCAATGATGCCGTACCTAATCAATGCACTGCAAGCTAGTGCGATGCCGTCTACAGCGTGTGTAGCAGGTATTGCATCACCGAAGAAGTGTTTCTGTTTGTGCAATCCTAACTGTTGTCTGACATTGGCAGTTTTCCAGCCCTCAATTTGACTGACTTCGCCATATTGCTTAAGATTTTCTAACTGCCATTCCTGACCAACCATTACAGGACTAAAACCTTTGTCGCCACGCGCTTTAACTACTTCGTAGGCGATCGTTGTAATAGGGTAAATTAGCGACAATTCGCTCAAGATCCGCAACTCCAATTCACGGTTGGCTCGAATGCTTGGTGGAACCTTGCATTGCTTGCGATTGTTAAACCGTTTTTGGCGATCAGGGCGTTGATTAAACGCAACCTTGCGATTAATACGACGACCTCTATGCCCTCTACGCATCATCAAACGTTGCTCCATGCGTCCAGAAACGGTTTTAAATGGCAGTTGAAGATGCCCCATCCACAAGGTAGATTTCGCAGATTGGACTCCAATAGCTGTGTAAAGCTTGCCTGGATCAATGCCAACCGCTACCCTCTGAGTATTGAACTCTTCAGGATTGTTGACTAACTGTACCTGGAAAATACCAAGGTCGTTGTATACTACTTTGCCTTTTCCTTCCTTTAACCAACGTCTCGCCCTGCTAGACTTGGTTGGCATTAATCGTTTGCCTGATGGTGATAAAACTGGTACTCGTAACATGGAGATAATCCTTCGAGTAAAGTTGACTCGTCCCCTCGCCCACCTAATTCAAGATGTCTTGGCTTTCCCAACGACTAGACAAACAGTCTTGTAATCTGTCCGGACTGGGGAAGTATCCGGAAGTACTTGCCAGAACTAGGCTCTGTGGGCTATTCACCAATTAATTAGGTATTTGTCTACCTAATCTCCGTCTATGGGAGAGCCCAGAAGGTGAAACTAAGAATGTCCTTGCTATTTTTGCCTCAAAAACAAAGCAGCACCACTCACCAATCGCAATTCACTCCAAGCGTGTCTTGCCATTGACGATTCATATTGGATTGATTAGATTTTGTTTACTTTAACCTTTAAATTGCTCAAGATTAATACTTCATACCTAAAATAATTATTAACGACCACCCCCATAGCTCCCGATCTTATCTATGGTTCTCTCAGTGCCTGTACTGAGTCTGCTTGTGTTTATATTATCTACAGGCTTGGTGGAGTTACCGTCGGTTGACCCATCTCCCATCGAAAATGCCCTCCCACCCCCACTGCTTTTTTAGTTTAGGGTACTTTAGACAAACATCCTCTATCCTCTGGCTGACAGGTCAGATAATTCCCAGTTATTCCATAGTTATGAAAAAATTATAAAACATAACCAGACCCTTTCCGAACAAATCGACTTTTATTGCTGCCGCTCCTACAGTCCGGCAGTGTTAAGTTTTATTAACATATCTTATATGGAAATATCATAATAATTTATATTGTCAAGGTATCCATGCTTCTCTATGCTTAATGATACGAGGCTAAAAATAGTACTCGCTCAGAAAAATGGGTATTCTCGTCCAAATTTATGTTAGAGGCAAAAAATGGACGAAAATAGGTTGGCGATCGCTTAAGGAGGAAGATAATGCCAATTGCAGTTGGAATGATTGAAACGAGAGGCTTTCCTGCCGTTGTAGAAGCGGCAGACGCAATGGTGAAAGCAGCTCGCGTCACTTTGGTCGGTTATGAAAAAATCGGTAGCGCCCGCGTCACGGTAATCGTCCGGGGCGACGTATCCGAAGTACAAGCCTCGGTAGCCGCAGGCGTCGAAGCAGCCAAACGGGTAAACGGCGGCGAAGTCGTATCGACCCACATCATCGCCCGTCCCCACGAAAACCTGGAATACGTCCTGCCGATTCGTTACACCGAAGCGGTGGAACAATTCCGCACCTAAGTTTTCCAGCCTAATAGACTCGCGTCTTGATAACTGGCAAGTCCCTTGTCCAAACTCTATAGCAGCACTTTGATTCAGCGAAGGAAGAACTCATGGCAATTGCAGTTGGAATGATTGAAACCCTCGGCTTTCCAGCCGTGGTAGAAGCCGCCGACGCAATGGTGAAAGCCGCCCGCGTCACTTTGGTCGGATATGAAAAAATTGGCAGCGGTCGCGTCACCGTAATTGTGCGGGGAGATGTATCCGAGGTGCAAGCGTCCGTAGCAGCAGGCGTAGAATCTGTCAAGCGGGTAAACGGCGGGCAAGTAGTCTCTACACACATCATTGCCCGTCCCCACGAAAACCTGGAGTACGTCCTACCCATTCGTTACACCGAAGCAGTAGAACAATTCCGCGAGAGCGTCAGCGGCATTCGACCTCTCAACAGACCATAGGATAGGTAATGGCGTTCCCAGGCAGAGCCGTGGGAACGAGGGTAATCGGTAATCGGCATCAAAAACATCAACCAATTACCAATTACCAATTACCAATTACCAATTAGCAAAAATGCAAATTGCCAAAGTTCGCGGCACCGTAGTCAGTAACCAAAAAGAGCAATCCCTCAGAGGGTTAAAACTGCTCATGGTGCAACTAATAGATGAGGAAGGACAGCTACTTCCGAAATATGAAGTAGCAGGGGATCGGGTTGGTGCTGGCATGGGTGAATGGGTTCTCATCAGCCGTGGTAGCGCCGCCCGTCAAATCGAAGGTAGCGAAAAGAGTCCTATCGATGCCATGGTGGTGGGGATTATCGATACGGTATCGGTTGATAATCGCTCGCTCTACAGCAAGAAGGAAGACTATCGTTAGTCAAGTCAGTTTACCAACAAAATCGGTTATTAGCGCCGTTCTTCTAGAAAGGCTTCCTGATAGAATGTAGTTGGTTTCAGGTTGAAAAACCGCTAGAACGTGCCCGACAAATATGGCTGAAACAGTGCCACACGACAGCCTAGAAAATAACAAAGACCAAGAGCAGCGATAACTCGATAAACAGCGCAGTAAGCCCTTTTCCAGGCTGAATGATTTAGAAAAACATCACTGGAGCAATCCGCGTACCGTGGGGCACACGGAAACGTACCTTGAAATAGGTAAACGCTTGGAGAGTAGTCCACAACAAGGGCGTCTAGATATTAAGTGATATTCTAGTAGGCTCGGACTAGACATAATTGTGTAAGACCTAAGTAGGGGCAACCTAAAAAGGCAGCGATTAGCTCAAGAATCTTCGCCCTTCTGGGGGGGAGAGTTGTCAATTTGTTCAGTCAGCGAGGAATTTAGATATGGTTGCCCGTGGGATTGCGGCACCGCCGACGCCCTGGTCAAGATCTTTGGCAGAGCCAAAGATAGATCCAACTGCCTACGTGCATTCGTTTTCCAATATCATCGGAGATGTGCAAATTGGGGCTAACGTGATGATTGCCCCTGGTACTTCGATTCGCGCCGATGAAGGCACGCCCTTCTATATCGGCGAAGGCACGAACATCCAGGATGGGGTAGTGATTCACGGTTTGGAACAAGGTAGGGTGATTGGAGACGATGCAGAAGAATATTCTGTCTGGATCGGGAAAAATGCTTCAATTACCCATATGGCTTTGATTCACGGTCCTTGCTACGTCGGGGATGATTGCTTTATCGGTTTTCGCTCTACCGTATTTAACGCCAGAGTGGGGAAAGGCAGCATTGTGATGATGCACGCCCTGATCCAAGATGTGGAAATTCCACCCGGTAAGTTCGTACCTTCCGGGTCGATTATTACCACGCAACAGCAAGCCGATCGCCTGCCAGACGTGCAAGAAGAAGATACTGAATTTAGCCGCCACGTCGTCGGTATTAACGATGCCCTCAGATCCGGCTATCAGTGCGCCGACAACGTCGCTTGCATTACCAATATCCGCAACGAACAACTAGGTACAAATAACAATAGTTTTGAATCAGAAAGCACGTCTATGAACACCGCAGAAATCGCTTCCCTCGTCCGCAGTCTGATCGCCAAAGGATGCCGCATCGGTATCGAATATGCAGATGAGCGTCGCTTCCGCACCAGTTCTTGGCAAAGCGCTGGGTCGATCGATGGTGCTAACGAACGGGGAGCGATCGCATCCGTCCAATCCGCACTCAGCGAACACGCCGGAGAATACGTCCGCCTAATCGGCATCGACCCCAAAGCCAAGCGCCGCGTCGTCGAGCAAATTATTCAGCGTCCCGACAGTAGCCAACCCGTAGCCAAAGCTAGCGCCCCTGCAACTAATTATTCACCCTACTCGAGCAACGGTAGCGGAAATTACAGCGGCGCAGCAGCGAGCGGATATATCAGTGCAGAAGTGGTAGAATTTGTCCGCAATCTATTAGCAAAAGGCTACAAGATTGGGACGGAACACGCAGACGAACGCCGCTTCCGCACCAGTTCTTGGCACAGCTGCACCCCGATCGAATCTAAGCCAGAAGCTGAAGTTTTGGCACATCTGGAAGGTTGCTTAGCCGAACATACGGGCGAATACGTCCGCTTGTTTGGCATCGACCCCAAAGCCAAACGCCGCGTCATGGAGCAAATTATCCAGCGTCCCAACGGCAAAACAGTAACAACTGGCACCAGCGCACCCGCAGCAGTTCGCAGCACAGCCAGCGTTGCTACCGCACCCGCTCCAGATAGTTCTGTATTGAATCCGCAAGCAGTAGAACAAGTACGCGAACTGCTATCCCAAGGCTACCGGATTGGTTTGGAACACGCCGATGAGCGCCGCTACCGCACCAGTTCTTGGCAAAGTTGCGGTCCCATCGAAGCCAAAGATGCGCGAGAAGCAATCAGCGCTTTGGAAGCTTCGTTGAATGAGTATAGCGGCGAGTACGTGCGCTTAATTGGAATTGATACCAAAGCCAAGCGCCGCGTTCGCGAAACCATCATTCAACAACCGCACGCTAAAAACGGTAGTCGGTAGAAGCAAAGGTCACCGGGAATTTTAGATTTGAGATTGCAGATTTTAGATTTTGGATTAAATAAAATCGGCAATCTGCAATCTCAAAATCTGCAATCTTAAATCTGCAATCTGCAATTCCCCACGACCCATGACCCATGACCCATGACCTATGCCCCATGCATTTGCCGCCACTACCGTCAATCACCACCTCTCACGTTATCGTTACTGGCGATGTGAGCATTGATAAAAGTGCCGCGATCGCACCAGGGGTAATTCTCCAAGCAGATCCAGACAGTCGAATCATCATCGCCGCCGGTGTCTGCATCGGCATGGGAGCTATCCTTCACGCCCACAAAGGCATCCTGGAAATAGACGCAGGAGCAATTTTAGGCGCAGGCGTCCTCGTCGTCGGAGTTGGCAAAATTGGAGCAAATGCCTGCATCGGTGCCGCGACGACAATTTGGAACAGTTCGGTTGACTCTTGGCAAGTCTTGCCAGCGGGGTCGATGGTAGGAGAAACCGGACGTAAAATCGCCGACAATTCCCCACCACCACAACAAGAAACCCCCGAAGTCACGCCAGAAGTTAAACCAGCAAACTTTGAAACAACAACCTTGACAGAAGAAGTCAAAGCAACAAACTTGAAAGCAGCGACTGCGACAGAAGAAGTCAAAGCAGCAAACTTGGAAGCAGCGACCTCGACAGAAGAAGTCAAACCAGTAACTGACGAATCTGTACCAGTCAAAGAACAACAAGTTGAAGCAGCGACCTCGGAAGCAGATACCGCCGCAACTGCCTTTGAGGATAATGGCATCAACGGTAAGTCAGCAGCGGCTATTGAACAACCAGCCACCGCCCCAACTGAGCCACCTGCTAGCCCAGAAGTTGAATTGACCCCACAGCAAGCGCCCAACTCAGACAGTATTTCTGTTGGCGTGACCGTTTACGGTCAAGCGCACCTAAACCGACTGCTGCTGACGCTATTTCCTTATAAATCAGCGACTAACCCCCCCAAAAACGAGGAGTGAAGTAAATCGGGATATAGCAGCAGCCAAGCTAGGGAATTTTAGATTTTAGATAAAGATTCAATCGGCAATTTGAAATCTTTAATTCTATTGCTAACCATCCATCAACCGCTAAGAAAGGTCATACTTATAATTAGGAGCTTCTGTTTTTTTCGCGGAGGTCATCGGTGGAGCAAAGAAAGCCAGGGCTGGTTCAATACCAAAGGTCAGGTCAAACGCAAAGTCAAACCAGAAACTTCCGGGATGCTTCCTTGGGAATGGTTTCGACTCGGAGTTTTCCTGCCATCGTCGGAACAGCCGATATGATGTTGAAATCGGCGGGAGTGACCTTAGTCGGATTTGAAAAAATCGGCAGCGGTTACTGTACCGCCATCGTCCGAGGAGCGATCGCAGATGTCCGCCTCGCCGTCGAGTCGGGCGCCCAAGTCGCCGAACAGATGGGTCAATTCATCTCCTCCCTCGTCATTCCTCGGCCTCAACCCAATTTAGAAGTGATTCTACCCATCGGCAGTCGCTTGCTCGATCTGGCAGAAAATAATAGCAGTCGCCTCAGCAACCAATCGATGGGCTTATTGGAAACTAGAGGCTTTCCAGCAATGGTGGGCGCCTGCGACGCCATGATGAAAGCCGCAGATGTCGTCCTAGCCGCCTACGAAACTACCGGGGATGGCTTGTGTACTGCGATTATCCGGGGGTCCGTGGCAAACGTAGCCGTTGCCGTAGACGCCGGGATGCGCGAAGCCGAGCGAATTGGCGAATTCCACTCGCTGATGGTGATTCCCCGCCCGTTGGATGACTTGGAAAAGACTCTCCCCCTCGCCAGCTGCTGGATCGAAGAGAAACCGAAACCCCAACCGCTCATGTTACCCGTCAACGTCAAGGAAGAAGAAAAACAACTCGTAGAACTGCCAGATTTAACCAAGTTGCCGATTTCCATCAAAGAATAGTTTCCCGGGATCGATTGGTCACCTCAAGGTGGATAATTAGATCTAAACCGCCTAGCAGCAAATCGATACAAATAAAAAAGCGCTGCTCATTTAGCTTTAGGTGCGTTCGGGGAATGGCCCTGTGAGACACAGGATAATTATCAATAATTCCTTCCCCAACCGTTTACCCTGCCAACTTGCAACGCTCCTGCGAAGGAAGACTGTCACTTTGTTCAGTGATTCCATCATAACCAGGAAATTTCCTAGATAAAAGACATTATTATTCATAGTTATGATAGACTGGTGTCTATAGTTACCGGCCAGGAGAGGGGCGGTTGAAGCAGGCAACGCTGCACCAGCTAAAAGTATTTGAAGTCGTCGCTCGACACGGAAGCTTTACCCGTGCCGCTGAGGAACTGTTCCTTACCCAGCCTACGGTTTCGATCCAAGTCAAACAACTCACCAAGGCTGTCGGGTTGCCTTTGTTCGAGCAGGTAGGCAAGCGCCTCTACCTCACAGACGCAGGGCGAGAACTGTTGACAACTTGTCGCGAAATCTTCGACAGGTTAGACCAGTTCGAGATGACAGTCGCCAATTTCAAAGGGTTGAAACAGGGAAGGTTGCGACTCGCGGCAGTCACTACCACAAAATACTTCGTACCGCGGTTATTGGGGCCGTTTTGCCAGCGGTATCCCGGTATCGACGTTGAATTCCAGGTGACCAACCACGAGGGGTTAGTGGCGCGTCTGTCGGAAAATTTAGACGACCTGTATATTCTCAGCCAACTACCAGAGCATCTCGATATCAGTTACCATGCCTTTTTGGAAAATCCCCTGGTAGTGTTGGCTCCGATGGATCATCCTCTGGCGCATGAGAAAAATATCCCGATCAAACGCCTGGTTGATGAACCGTTTATTATGCGCGAACCCGGATCGGGAACGCGAAGTTCGGTGCAAAAATTGTTTGACGAGCAGGGAATTGCCGTGAGAGTCAGGCTGGAATTGGGCAGCAATGAGGCGATTAAGCAAGCAATCATTGGTGGATTGGGGATTTCAGTCTTATCTCGCCACACGTTAGGGTTGGAAGGAACAAGCGATAAACTGACTATCCTGGATGTGGAGGGGTTTCCAATTCGGCGTCAATGGTATGCGATCTACCCTGCGGGAAAACAACTTTCGGTTGTGGCGCAGACTTTCTTCGAGTATTTGTTGGAAGAAGTGAAGCGAATTACGGCTGGAGTTAATAGCAACGCAGTAGAGAGCGAGAGAAAATCTGGTTGAAGGGTTTGAAGCGATCGCAAATACTTAAAATCCCCGCTGATTCCGGCTGAAAAACTAGGAGAATGCGGGTTACAGGCTCTGACTTGCAGCTAGCCATCAACGGTAATTCAATGGTTTCAGCCTCTGAAATAAAAACTGTCCGTAATGGACATTTAATAAAATTTTAACTTTTCAACCCTTAACTAAATCTGATTTGTGAGATAATTTTTTCCGGTCATAAAATTATCTCTATTATCGAAGGTAGATTTCATGCAAGCAAATTCAGAACCTCAACAAGGAAAGATTGTAGTTGCCGCTGACGAATACACTTTAACCGATGTGGGATTTCTCCGCGCCCCAGATACAGAAACTTTTGTGAAAAACATTGCCAATTGGTTTACAGGCGGTGCAAAGGGCAAATTCCACGCCTACTCAGCTAACGGCGGTCTGATCCAATCTCGGTTAGCAAAAACAATGACAGATGCAGGTCATACCTGGACTGTAAACGTTAACCAGAAATTCGACCTCGACACATTAAAACAATATAACGGCGTATTTCTGGGTGGAGTTCCGAAGGATAACCAGGTGCTGATCGATTATGTCAAATCAGGAGGTAACGTTTACCTGATGGCTGGGACGGGATACGGCACCTATGAAGATGAAGCCAAGCGGTGGAAGACATTTCTCAATGAATTTGGATTGGAAATTTCTCCCTATAAAATCAATATTAATGGCAATTTGGTAATTACGAGTAATCATCCAATTTTTGCGGGAGTTAAATGTCTTTACTGTGATCTCGCTCAGCCAATTCTCAATACCAAGCCCGATGTGAAAAACCAGCAAGTTTTTCACAGCGATCCAGGTTTATATGCAGCATTTGAAAATCCAGGAACTCAACAAGGAAAGATTGTAGTTGCCGCTGACCAAAGGCCTTTAACCAATACGGGATTTGACCGCGCCCCAGATACAGAAATTTTTGTGAAAAACATTGCCAATTGGTTTACAGGCGGTGCAAAGGGCAAATTCCACGTCTACTCAGCTAACAGCGGTCTGATCCAATCTCGGTTGGAAAAAGCAATGACAGATGCCGGTCATACCTGGACTGTAAAGGTTAGCCAGAAATTCGACCTCGACACCTTAAAACAATATAACGGCATATTTTTGGGTGCAGAGCCGAAGGATAACCAGGTGCTGATCGATTATGTCAAATCAGGAGGTAACGTTTACCTCATGGCTGGGACGAGTTACGGCGGCTATGAAGATGAAGCCAAGCGGTGGAAGACATTTCTCAATGAATTTGGATTGGAAATTTCTCCCCACGAAATCAATATTAATGGCAATCGGACAATAAATAGTAGCCATCCAATTTTTGCGGGAGTTAAATATCTTTACTCTGTTATCGCTCAGCCAATTCTCAATACCAAGCCAGAGGCCAAAGACCATCAAGTTTTTCACACCGATCCAGGTTTATATGCAGCAGCAGTATATAACAGAATCGTCACAAGCGGACAATTTGAAGTAAAATCCAACTTTGACACTGGCGTTGAATTTACTAACACCCAGACCAAGGAAGTCTCCTATAAATTTGTGCCATCCGGCACTTGGATACCCGGTAAACGCGAAGAAGGTTTTACAGAAGTTACCGCCGCCGGGGTAAAGGGGATGTCGCCTGAGCTTCAGACAGTGTGGAATGAGAGCTTGAAGGAGCTGCAAAAATATCTGAAATATCCTAACAATACGGCTTTCGCCCTACTTGCAGTAAACAAGACAACTGGTGTTGTAACTGAAGTGAGCGCAGCAACGACTATTGTTCTCAAACCTGGTGAAACTTTGGTCTTCATAGTTAATGATTTTCCGCCAGACTACGGTGATAATGTTGGCAGCCTGACTGTCAATTGGTCAGCCCTCAATTAACAAAATGAGCGCGTTTGGGAAAGCTGCAATATCCTCCGAAAAATCGTCGGTTTCGACCAGCGAGATTGACGCATCACCTTTGTTTTTGGCGCAGCGTGCCTAAGTTTTGTTGCAGCTAGCCATCAACGGTAATTCAAACGTTTCAGCCTCTGAAATACAGCGGATTGCCAGGGAGTGAGGGAAAGCCTTTTGGGTTGGTGTGCACGCAGCATTAATGCTGGTTGCACACCAAGCCGTACCTCATACGGCTGCAATCCGCTATAAAAACTGTCGGGAGTCTGGATGCATATTTAATAAAAATTTAACTTTTCAAAGTTTAACTAAATCTGATTTGTGAGAGAATTTGACGGTTCAACAAAATTATCTCTGTTATCGAAGGGAGATTTCATGCAAACAAATTCAGAACCTCAACAAGGAAAGATTGTAGTTGCCACAGACGAATACACCTTAACCGACACGGGATTTGTCCGCGCCCCAGATACAGAAATTTTTGTGAAAAACATTGCCAATTGGTTTACAGGCGGTGCTAAGGGAAAATTCCACGTTTACTCAAGTAACGGCGGTCTGGTTCAATCTCGGTTAGCAAAGGTAATGACAGATGCCGGTCATACCTGGACTGTAAACGTTGGTCAGAAATTTGACCTCGCCACTTTAAAACAATATAACGGCATATTTCTGGGTGCAGAGCCGAAGGATAACCAGGTGCTGATCGATTACGTCAAAGCCGGAGGTAACGTTTACCTCATGGGCGGTACGGGATACGGCGGAGCTGAAAATGAAGCCAAGCAGTGGAAGACATTTCTCAATGAATTTGGATTGGAATTTTCTCCCCATTACAACAATATTGATGGCAATTTGGTAATTAATAGTAGCCATCCAATTTTTGCGGGAGTAAAATGTCTTTTCTATTATGGCGCTCAGCCAATTCTCAATACCAATGCCGATGGAAACCATCAAGTTTTCGAGAGCGATCCAGGTTTACATGCAGCATTTGAAAATCCAGGAACTACACAAGGAAAGATTGTAGTTTCAGCTGACGAATGGGTTTTATGCGACACGGGATTTGTCCGCGCCCCAGATACAGAAATTTTTGTGCAAAACATTGCCAATTGGTTTACAGGCGGTGCAAAGGGCAAATTCCACGTCTACTCAGCTAACCATGGTCTGATCCAATCTCGGTTGGCAAAAGCAATGACAAATGCAGGTCATACCTGGACTGTAAACGTGAGCCAGAAATTCGACCTCGCCACCTTAAAACAATATAACGGCGTATTTCTGGGTGCAGAGCCGAAGGATAATCAGGTGCTGATCGATTATGTCAAATCAGGAGGTAACGTTTACCTGATGGCTGGGACGGGGTACGGCGGCTATGAAAATGAAGCCAAGCAGTGGAAGACATTTCTCAATGAATTTGGATTGGAAATTTCTCCCTACCCAATCCATATTGATGGCAATTTGGTAATTACGAGTAGCCATCCAATTTTTGCGGGAGTTAAATGTCTTTTCTATTATGTCGCTCAGCCAATTCTCAATACCAAGCCCGATGTTAAAAACCAGCAAGTTTTTCACAGCGATCCCGGTTTATATGCAGCATTTGAAAATCCAGGAACTCAACAAGGAAAGATTGTAGTTTCCGCTGACGAATACCCTTTAACCGACGTGGGATTTGTCCGCGCCCCAGATACAGAAATTTTTGTGAAAAACATTGCCAATTGGTTTACAGGCGGTGCAAAGGGCAAATTCCACGTCTACTCAGCTAACCATGGTCTGATCCAATCTCGGTTGGCAAAAGCAATGACAGATGCCGGTCATACCTGGACTGTAAACGTTGGTCAGAAATTTGACCTCGCCACTTTAAAACAATATAACGGCGTATTTCTGGGTGCAGAGCCGAAAGATAACCAGGTGCTGATCGATTACGTCAAATCCGGAGGTAACGTTTACCTGATGGGCGGTACGGGATACGGCGGAGGTGAAAATGAAGCCAAGCAGTGGAAGACATTTCTGAATGAATTTGGATTGGAAATGTCTCCCTACTACATCAATATTGATGGCAATCGGACAATAAATAGTAGCCATCCAATTTTTGCGGGAGTTAAATGTCTTTACTCTTATGTCGGTCAGCCAATTCTCAATACCAAGCCCGAGGCGAAAGACCATCAAGTTTTTTACAGCGATCCTGGTTTATATGCAGCAGCAGTATATAACAGAATCGTCACAAGCGGACAATTTGAAGTAAAATCTAACTTGGACACTGGCGTTGAATTTACTAACACCCAGACCAAGGAAGTATCCTATACATTTGTGCCATCCGGCACTTGGATACCCGGGAAACGCGAACAAGGTTTTTCAGAAGTTACCGCCGCCGGGGTAAAGTCGATGTCGCCTGAGCTTCAGACAATGTGGAATGATCTCTTGAAGGATCTGCAAAAATATCTGAAATATCCTAACAATACGGCTTTCGCCCTACTTGCAGTAAACAAGACAACTGGTGTTGTAACTGAAGTGAGCGCAGCAACGACTATTGTTGTCAAACCTGGTGAAACTTTGGTCTTCATAGTTAATGATTTTACGACAGACTACGGGGATAATATTGGCAGCCTGACTGTCAATTGGTCAGCCAGTTGAAGGAAATAAGGAAGCTTACGAATCTCTCTCTGCACAGTTTGCAAATTGAGAGCGTTGTCAGTCCTGAATTAGCAATTGAGGTGAGCAATCACCTCTTTTTTTATAAAAATTTACAAAAAAGTATAGTTCAAAATACCGATTGTATTTTTAAATCCCCGCCTAAAAAATCTATCCTTAGATAGATTTTTTAGGCGGGGCGTACTGGTAGCGTACATAAGGCTAAAAAATTAAGTAATACGAATCCGAAAGCCCAAGGAGAAAAATAATGGCAACACAGCAATTCACGATTGATGCCGTGAAAAACTGCTCGACTGATGGGACTTTATGCCAAACAAAAATAGCACTAAAGGAAGGGCAATTACTAATAGTTAAGGTTGATGAACCAACAAAGACATGGAGCGCATATAAGGATTGTAAAAAATCCTGGGTGAATGCTAACGGTATATCTGCTGTCACAAACAAGATTGATGGCTTGTACAAAGAAGCTACCATACTTGACTGGAACTATGAGTCTGAATTTGCCTTGGGCAGTCTGATCGGGACTCTGGACGGAGGCAGGACTTATTTTCCCGTAGGAACCCATTTGGAAATGACAATTTTAAAGGCTGGCGATCTATCTTTTTTCTTCTGGGGCGGCGATGCCAACACAAATGCAGGTTCTCTGACGGTAACTGTTGAAGTCAAAGACGCATCAAGCTATTACATACCTACAGCAACTGACAAACCTGCGGACAACATTGACTATGAAGCAGAGTATTTCGATATTAATGCGAGAGTACATAGTTTGACTGGAGGGACGCGATTAAATACAGGTATCGAATTAGAACCTGGGGACTTACTAAAAGTTAATGTAGACCCCAAAGATTTATGGAATATGGCGTGGATGGATCGAAATTGCGATGTTAACGCTAACGCTATAAATAAGAACAAGTCTTACCCATGGGGCTATCATGGATCTCCCTTTTCATTTAGGATGGGTAATCTGATTGGGACTCTGGATGGAGGCAAGACCTATTTTGCTGTAGGAACCCATTTGGAAATGACTGTTTTAACTAAAGGTACACTCTCTTTTGTTGTGTGGGATGTCGATTACCTAAATAACAGAGGTTTTGTCAGAGCATTTGTCAAAGTAGTCAAAAAAGGTGGCGCTACCCCGTAGCAGTAAATCCAGGCTTTAAAGGCGAGATAGTAAATTGGCACGGGGTGAGTTATAAATAAAATTAGCCGCCAGGAGAAAATGATGGAAAAACAGCAATACACGCTGGAAATTGACAGCGTAAAAAATTGTTCGACTGATGGCTCTCTGAAAACTACGGATATCAAACTAAAGGAGGGGCAATTACTAATAGTTAATGTAGACCCAGAAAAAACATGGACTCCGCGTAAAAATGAACCTCAATTGTGGGTAAATGCTAACGGTATATCTGCTGTCACAAACAAGATCGATCGCTTGTACAAAGAAGCGACCATAGTGTCGCAGCAAAATGAGTTTGAATTTGCGTTGGGCAGTCTGATCGGGACTCTGGACGGAGGCAAGACCTATTTTCCCGTAGGAACCCATTTGGAAATGACAATTTTAAGAGATGGGGATCTATCTTTTTTCTTCTGGGGCGGCGATGCCAACACAAATGCAGGTTCTCTCACAGCAACTGTCGAAGTCCGAGAATCATCAAGCTATGGCATAACTGAGACAACCGCGAGCTACGATGACGAGGAAGCAAAGTATTTTGATATTAATGCGAGAGTACATAGCTCGAATGGAGGGACGCCCTTAAATACAGGTATCGAATTAGAACCTGGGGACTTACTAATAGTTAATGTAAACCCCAAAGATTTATGGAATCCGAACTGGATGGATCGAAATGCCGATATTAACGCTAACGGTGTTAATATTAAGGGCAAGGGGAATTGGCCATACGGCTATAATTCAAAGCAAAACTTTGAATTTAGGTTGGGTAGTCTGATTGGGACTCTGGATGGGGGCAAGACCTATTTTGCTGTAGGAACCCATTTGGAAATGACTGTTTTAAGTAAAGGTACGCTCTCTTTTGTTTTCTGGGACGTCAATTGGGACAATAACAGAGGTTTTGTCAGAACATTTGTCAAATTAGGAGCGCCTACCCCGCCACTGGAAACGAAGGGACAATTTGAAGTGCCAACTAACTCTGACATTGGCGTTGAATTTAGTAACACCCAGACAAAAGAAGTCTCCTACACATTTACACCCTCTGGCACTTGGAAACCGAAAGGCGATATTCCAGATTGTACCGCCAGCGGATTAAAGGGTTTCCCACCAGAAATTCAGGCTGCCTTGAAAGAGAGCTTAAAAGAATTTCAGCAGTATCTGAAATATCCCAACAATACGGAATTTGCTCTGCTGGCAGTAAACAAGACAACTGGTGTTGTAACTGAAGTGGGTACAGCAACGACTATTGTTCTCAAACCGGGTGAAACTTTGGTCTTCCTAGTCAATGATTACAAGCCGAACTACGGGGATAATATTGGCACCCTGACTGTCAATTGGTCAGCCCTCAATTAACGAAATGAGGGAGTTTGGGAAAGCTTCAATATCCGATTAAACGGGACTTCTCCTCGCCAGGAGAAGTTTCTTTGTCTCAATTCTATAGGGGCACCGGCGGGTGCAAGGTGTGGGTTTTACCAATCAATCTGTTGGAGTCGGAAATTATCTCTAAATCACCCCAGGCATTCGCCGTTTTTCCCCCTCACCCCTGCGTGGGGCGATCGCCTTCCGGGCCCTAGCAGAGAGCGGCTATAAAATCAGGGGGGCTACTATTTTCGCCTGATCGCTGCCAGACTTCGCCCCTTACTTAACGTAACTTTACAAACCGCCTGTCAGCTTGGCCTGAGAATAAATTTGTTTATTATAAGTAGGTGCAGGTAAATAAAGTGAAAATAGTTATATAAATATAGGGCAGGCAGGATGCCCACCCCACAAAGCTTTCAACTCTCTTGTGGGATGGGCGTCTCGCCCGTCGGGTGTTCAGTTTATTTATGCCTACCTACTTATTATTTTTAATAAAAGTATATTAATTTAATATTATATTAACTTTAACATCGCTGCATCGATGTAAGCAGTTTGCTGTTGGGGTGACTTGGCGGCTGCGAAAATAATTATATCACCCGATTTTGCCAGGTTTGTCTAGTCGCTGAGGAACATCCGATCAATGCAGGTACAAAAGGTTAGCTACCCTGCCGCCGACAATCATTGTACAACGCTCGACGCAAACACCGCTATCGGATTTGAGCGCATTGCCAGAATCGCGGTTCTTTCCCTCAAAGTGCCGATTGTGGCGATCGCTCTGGTTGAGAATAATTCTGAATGGGTAAGATTTAGTCACGGTTTATCGATTTCCGAGGCGCAAAAGCTGAACCTGTTGTTAAACTGCCCCAGCAACCATATGGCGATCGTTCCTGATACCCATTTAGATCCTCGCTTTGCCATTAACCGATTGCAGACTGAGAAAACCGAAATTCGTTTCTATGCCGGATGTTGTGTAACAGACACTTTTGGCAATAAACTGGGAACTTTCAGCATCATGGACTATAGTCCCCGTCAACTGAGCGAAAATGAGGTGCAAGCACTTCAGGATCTGGCAGTTTGGGTGCAAAGCGAGTTGAAGTTACAGAATAAAACTCAGTGCGTTGGCATAGCATCTTTGCCAGAAAATCGCCTGATGGCACTCTCATCGGATTTGTTTTGTACAATCGGGTTAAATGACTTCTTTCAATACCTCAATCCAGCTTGGGAAAAAATATTAGGTTGGACAAGTTCGCAATTGCGCTCTACTCCTTGCTTAGAATTTGTCCATCCAGAAGAGCAACTTTCGACCCAGGAAAAAATTAAGGTATTACAGAATCAAATCTCTAGCGCTCAAGATATTATTTGCTTTGAAAATCGCCTGCGGTGCAAAGATGGATATTATCGATGGTTTTCCTGGCACGCCAGATATTGTCAACAACAACAATTAGTAGAAGCAGCGATTCGGGACATCACCGAACTAAAATTAGCCGAAAAAGAACTGCTGCAACAGTTCGATCAACTTCAATCGGTGTACCATTGGGCGGATCTGGTAGAAAGAGTTAGCAGAGCCAACACAATTGAAGAAATTTACGAACAATCTTTAACTGGTATAAAAGCAGTTTTGAACGCGAATGGAGCTGCCATCTCGATATTTGAAGAAGAGGGTGGCACCATGTTCCAAGTAGGGAAAGGAATTTCAGGAAACTTTATGCTATCCCTAGCCAAATATTCGCCTTGGGTGGACTCAAATTCAGAACCCCAGCCGGTGTTAATTCCCAGGGTAGCAGAGAGCCAGGAATTGGGAGAAATGCAATACGAGCTGTTGCAAGAAGGGATTAGTTCTTGTGCGTGGATTCCGTTAGTAAGTCGGGGAAAACTGTTCGGACGCTTCGGGGTTTATTACGATAAAATCCGGAATTTTGATGAAGAAGAAGTACACTTAGCAGAAACATTTGCCGATTATATTGTATTTGCAATCGAGCGGAAACAAGCAGAGGCAGCACTGAAACGCTCGCAAGCGGAAATCGCCGAAAAAGCTACAGAACTAGAAGCAGCTTTAGCAGAACTCAAACGCAACAAATCTCAACTGATCCAAAGCGAAAAAATGTCAAGTTTGGGACAACTGGTAGCAGGGGTTGCTCACGAAATTAACAATCCCGTTAACTTTATCTACGGCAATATCGAACACGCGCATAACTACACCCAAGATTTACTCAAGCTGTTGCAACTTTATCAAAAACACTACCCCGAACCCCATCCAGAAATTCAAGAAGAAGCAGAAGCAGTCGAAATCGATTTCGTTATTGAAGACTTGCCAAAACTTCTAGAATCGATGAAAGTGGGAGCAGAACGCATTCAAAAAATTGTGCTTTCTTTGCGTAATTTCTCTCGCATGGATGAAGCTGAAATGAAAGACGTTAACATCCATGAAGGAATTGATAGCACGCTGCTGATTTTGCAAAATCGCATCAAAGCTAAACCCAATTCTCCCGGTATTCAAATAATCAAAAATTACACCGATTTGCCTTTAGTGGAATGCTTTCCCGGACAACTCAATCAAGTGTTTATGAACATTCTTTCCAACGCCATTGATGCATTGGAAGAAAAGACCAATTTAAACGATAATTCAGAACCGCCGACTATCTGGATCGAAACCAAATTATCCCATACAGACCGAGTCCTGATCAAAATAGCAGATAACGGAACCGGCATTCCAGAACACATTCAAAAGCGATTGTTTGACCCCTTCTTCACTACTAAACCTGTAGGTTCCGGTACTGGGTTAGGTCTTTCGATTAGCTATCAAATTGTGACTGAAAAACATCGAGGACACTTGCAGTGTAATTCTTGGTTGGGAGAGCGAACAGAATTCACAATCGAAATTCCCTTAAAGCAAAATCTAGGGACTTGAAGATTGCAGATTTTAGATTTCAGATATCAGATTTAATTCAAATCTAAAATCTAAAATCTAAAATCTAAAATTATTTTTTACTCTCCAGCTTGTAACTGCCTTATCAACTCATAAAAAGGTTCCCAATTATCTTCCATCACAATCGGTCGCCAAATAGCTTCAATGCGGGGTCTGAGCAATACCGTTCTTGGATTCCAACGCGCCATTGTTTGAGGAATTTGACCGCGCACATCGAGGGGTAAATTATACAAAATTAGATTAAAAATCTGCTGCCAATTTGCTAGATTATCTGATTTGCCAACATAGCGCAAAAAGTCCGCATCGCTGAAGATAGAATCAACATCTTCGGGGGAATGTCTGTGGAAAAGATCGGTGAGTTCTGTAAAAAAGTCGTGATAGCCTAACTCAGTTTCCTTTAAAATAGCAATCGTTAATTTCACTAACTCATCAGCTTCGGGTAATTGTAAATTCTCCAAACCCAACTTTCTCAGCATTAACTGCTTGTAAGTCAAATAATAATGCTCGTCAAACCGCGACAAAGCTGCTTCCATATCATCCGCCGGTATTACAGCACCTAGCGGAACTTGCAGCATCTGTAAATTCATCTTACAAATTGCGGGTTGACTCCCGTAACTGTAACGTCCGTAATAGTCAAAATAGGCAGCTATAAAATTGGGGTCGTATTTGGGAATAAACCCATAAGGGCCATAGTCAAAACTTTCACCCACAATCGACATGTTATCTGTATTTAATACCCCATGACAAAAACCAGCTGCCATCCATTGAGCGACCAATTCTGCGACTCGTTGGACTAATTCTGCATAAAATAACGAGTAGGATTCGGCTTCGCCCTGCACAGACGGGTAATAATATTCAATGACGTGATTTAACAGCTTTGTAGTCAAATCTTTACGACCGATCCGGTGCAACCGTTCAAACGTACCAAACCGGATATGGGAACGGCTAAAACGCACCATTACGGATGAGCGAGTGGGTGAAGGTTCATCTCCTCGCCACAGTGCTTGACCTGTTTCTATCATGCTTAAGGTGCGGGAAGTTTTCACACCCATGTAGTGCAAAGCTTCCGCCGCCAAAACTTCTCGCACGCCACCTTTAAGCGTGAGTTTCCCATCGCCGCCGCGAGAATAAGGCGTTGTACCGGAACCTTTAGTACCGAAGTCGTAAAGTGCGCCATCGACACCCTTGACTTGACCGTAAAGAAAACCCCTACCATCTCCCAACATGGGGTTATATTCGCCAAATTGATAACCGTGGTAACGCATTGCCAAACACAGCTGACTTCCCTGAAACTTACCAAAGGCTTCGATAAAATCGTTATCCGTAACCGTTTTGGGGTCGAGTCCCAATAAGGGAAGCAATTGGTCGTTGCGGAATCTTAAAATATGCTGGGGAAATTCTGACGCCGCTACTATGTCAAAATAATCGTCTCCTAGAGATTCAAACGCGGGTACGTAATTGAGGGAAAAGAAGGGATTGGGATAATTTTGGATTGTTGCAGTTGCGTCCATGATTGCGTTCCCGCAGCTATTCACTAAATCAAAAAATGTTATTAGTTGTTTTTTGGAAAACAACTAATAACTAATAACTCATTCCTAGGGATTTGATTGATTTTGCAATTGTTGGATTTGTTCTGGAGTAAGAACCTGTTTGATTTGATCGTTAGAAGACTGAACGATTTGTCGAATCCGGTTGATCTGGTCTGGCGTCAGGTTCAAGGTTTGTGCGGTAATTTGCTGACCAGAACGCTGTGCTTCTACAATTGTATCGCGTTGCTCTTTGGTCAACACCGCCTCAATTTGCTGTTGTCTGTTAACCAGAATAGACTGAATGCGTTCTCTCTGTTGAGCAGAGAGATTCAATTCCTGTTGTCCAGCAGATGGACGATTAGAAGGGGTTGCGGGTTGATTTTCCGCCGGACGAGGTGCTGCACTTGGATTAGCGGACTGGGAATAAGCAACACCGGGGACGACGGTTGTCAGAGCTACTGCGGTAGCGACGATAGAAACGCACTTGGCTAAACTAAAAGCCATACTGCTCCTGAAAAATGCATAAGCACCAGTCTAGCGGATATATAGGGGAATGGAGCATAGCCTATGGCATATGACAGAGGAAAGATGAAGAATGACGAATGATATCATGTCCGGTTCTTCACCCATAGTTAGGAATGACACGGTGACACGGTGACACGGTGACTTGGGAGAGATTTTGATTCAGGGTAATTAGGCGGACATGATATGATACGTCATTGCCAATTACCTATGACCTAGGCACGACGAGGGCATAAACCGGGTTTCTTGGTATAGAAACCTGGTTTCAAAGCGTCTTACCGATCGCCCGATCTAATCTTCCACCTCACTGAGACGGCGGATATTTAATACGTCGCTCATCTTTTTAATTTGGGTAAAAATGCGGTCTAATTGGTCATAATCGCGGATATCGATGCCCAAACTAATTAAAGCAGGGCGGTTATCATAGGTTTTGACTTGGGCGCTGCGGACGTTGATATAGTTGTCCGTTAAGCGAGAAAGAATGTCTTTAAGCACGCCAACTCGGTCGAGGACTTCAATTTGAAGATTAACCGGGTAGGTTTGGGGACAAAGACTATCTGATTCGGCGGGATTCCAGCTGACGGGGATTAAGCGATCGCCTTCCACATTTTCTAGATTCGGACACCCTTGTCGGTGAATCGAAATCCCGCGATTGCTGCGCGTCACCAATCCAATAATCGGTTCGCCGGGGATGGGTGTGCAACACCCAGCTAGGGAATAAAGTAACCCTTCAACTCCAGCAATCGGAGAGCGTTGGGTACTTGGTGCAGCAGGACGCAGTCCTTCCCGTTCTTTCAGCGGAGTGCTAACAGCCCCACTTTTTGCCAACTCACAACTTAAGGGCGACTCGGCACAGCTGTCAAGAGCAGGAGCAATCGGTTGTGACGCCCTCACCGCATCCCGCAGTCGATTGACGACTAAATTTAGCGTCACTTCACCGTAACCCAAAGCGGCGAGTAAATCTTCCACGCTGTGGTAGTTACATCGTTCCGCCGCCGCCTGCATCGGTTCCGACTTCAGCAGCGCTTCAAAACCAGTTTTACCCAATTCCTTTTCTAGCAGTTCCCGTCCGCGAGCCACGTTTTCTTCCCGGTTCGATCGCTTGTACCACTGTCGAATTCGGTTGCGGGCGCTGGGAGTGACGACAAAGTTCAGCCAATCCAAACTAGGGCGACCGTTTTTCTGGGTGATAATATCCACAATGTCGCCATTCTTCAACCGCGTCCCCAAGGGCGTCATCCGCCCGTTCACCCTCGCACCGGCACAGTGGTGCCCCACCTCGGTGTGAATTCGATAGGCAAAATCAACGCATGTTGCTCCCTGCAACAGGGGAATTACATCCCCTTTGGGCGTGAAGACATAAACATCGTCTTCAAATAAATTATCTTTAACGCTTTCGATATATTCTTGAGCATCCTTAAGGTCGTTTTGCCATTCCAGTAACTGGCGCAACCAAGTGAACTTTTCATCTTCTGCTGTTAGCTTGCTATGGTCGGAGCGACCAGTTTCTTTATACTTCCAATGGGCTGCAATCCCATATTCTGCCACCCGATGCATTTCCACGGTGCGGATCTGTACTTCTACCGGACGCCCGCTGGGGCCGATGACAACGGTATGCAATGATTGATAGCGGTTGGGTTTGGGTAGACCGATATAATCTTTAAACCGACCCGGAATCGGTCGAAAAGCATCGTGGACAACTGCCAAAGCGCGGTAGCATTCCTCGTTTGTTTGAACGATGATGCGAATTGCTGCCAAATCGAATATTTCGTGAAATTCCTTTTGCTGTCGCTCCATTTTTTGGAAAATCCCGTACAGGTGTTTGGGACGCCAGCTAATGTCGATACATTGAACTCCTACTTGATCTAGACCTTGCCGTAAAGTTTCCCCCACTTGCGCCAGTCTTGCTTCTCGATCGGTTCGTTTTTCAGCTACTAATTCCTGTATTCGTCGATAAGCTTCCGGTTCGAGATATTTAAAGGCTAAATCTTCCAGTTCCCACTTAAACCGCCCAATTCCCAAACGATTCGCCAGGGGAGCAAAAATTTCTCGCGTTTCCAGGGCGATGCGCCGCCTTTTTTCATCTGCTAGGTGTTCCAGGGTTCGCATGTTGTGCAGGCGATCTGCCAGCTTTACCACAATTACCCGGATATCTTTAGCCATTGCCAAAAACATGCGGCGGAAGTTTTCCGCTTGTCGCTCGGTCTTGCTGGAAAAATTGAACTTAGACAGTTTGGTGACGCCTTCGACTAGCTGTCTTACCTCCGCGCCAAACAGCTTTTCCAGTTCTTCTGGGGTAACATCCGTATCTTCAACGATGTCGTGGAGAAATCCGGCTGCTATCATAGCAGGGCTACCACCCAGCTCGCGCAACAATCCGGAGACGGCGACCGGATGGCAGATATACGGTTCTCCCGATGCGCGACTTTGTCCCTGATGCAGCTGATAAGCAAAGCTGAAAGCGCGACAGACTAACTCGTTGTCTGCGGGTGAGAGAGGCACCTCTGGTGCGCCGCCTGCTTTCTTACTTGCAATCCCTTCTATTGATGCTCCTGATGATTCGCTCGATTGCTGCGAGATCAAACATTGCTGCAACCAATCGGGGATCGCACAATCTATCGTCGAAGTCAGAGCTATTGCGTTCATGCTACCCTTGCTAAAATCCTAAAAATATGATGTTGTTTGGAGAATCTGCCTGACGAGGCGGTGGTACGGGTGCAAAATCGGCTCTTCGCTCCTGACAAGGAAAGATTCTTCACCTTTATCACACTGCCAAATCATCAAATGCAGTTGGATCTTCAGAAAATTTTCCACTAGCAGCGATCCGCTATACCCTCCACAAGAATCTGCGGAGGATAAAACAGTTAGCAGCGCTGAGGGAAAGAACTTAATCCTTGCTAGAGCTAACGCCTTTACAGGGCGAGCGGGTTACCCATCGCCTTGATAGAATCGACAAAATTCTTTACATTGATTGTATACTAATGAACTAAAAATGTTACCGCAGTTTTATCGCGATCGCTATCAAGAATTTTTCACCGCTGTTGTCCACCTGCAACAAACTGTCGCTGATGACAATCCCAACCCGACTCTCCTGCGACAGAGCTGCGAGCAACTGCAACTATTATTTCAACAACAAATTTTAAGCTTGGATAGCGATAACTTAGACCCCTCGGTTATGTCGCGGGTACAATCTTTCTTGACCGAACTCAACAAGCAGATGCGCTTACTCTCAATAGATGTCACCTTCTTGCAAGCTTCCCGTCAGTCAGCAACTACTCAACAACGCCTCGCTCAGATTCGCTCGCGCATCGAAACTCTGATAAGCTACTGCAATGCTCTTCTAGATAACGACTCAGCCTCGGTAATGGGTAATGGCGTTCCCAGGCAGAGCCATGGGAACGAGGTAATGGGAACGAAAAATTACCAATGACTAATAACCAAATTCTTTTTAATGTAGAAAATCTGCGGGTAGCTTATCCCAGCCGCAAGTATAGCAGGGAGTCGAACTGGGCTGTCGATGGCGTTTCTTTTACCTTACAACCGGGGGAAAGACTGGGATTGGTGGGAGAATCGGGTTGTGGTAAATCAACCCTGGGACGGGCGGCGATGCGCTTATTACCCCCCCAAACGCGGATTGAGGGGGGAGTAACCTTTGCCGGACAGTCGGTATTCGACCTCGATTCAGCGCAATTGCGCCGCTTTCGGGGGGAAGCAGTGGCGCTGATATTTCAAGATCCGATGACGCGCCTCGATCCTTTAATGACGATTGGGGATCACTGCATCGAAACACTAAAAGCACATAAACCAGAATTGTCTCAACGTCAAGCAAAAGACAAGGCAATTGAAACGTTAGAAGCGGTGAAAATACCGGCGAGTCGGTGGACGCAATATCCCCACGAATTTAGCGGCGGAATGCGACAGCGGGTAGCGATCGCTCTCGCCCTGTTACTTTCTCCCAAACTAATTGTGGCAGATGAGCCGACCACGAGTTTAGATGTCACGGTATCGGCGCAAATTTTACAAGAACTAACGCGCCTGTGTCGCGAAAGGGATATGGCGCTGCTGTTAATTTCCCACGACTTGGCGATGGTGGGGGAATATTGCTCGCGCATGGCGGTAATGTATGGCGGGAAAATAGTCGAAACTGGGACAACCGAAGCGGTAATTCAACATCCCCAGCACGAGTATACCCGCAGTCTCCTGCAAGCAGCGTTACATATTCAAGCCGTCGAGGAAAGCAATACCAATTACCAATTACCAATTACCAATTACCAATTACCAATTCTGCGCGTTAAAGATTTAAAACAGCACTATACATTGGAATGCGGTTTTATCGAGCAACTTTTATCTCGAGAAAACCGAACAATTAAAGCGGTAGATGGAATTAACTTGGAACTTTATCCGGGTGAAATTTTGGGATTGGTGGGAGAATCTGGTTGTGGAAAGAGTACTTTATCGCGAACAATTTTGCAGTTAATTCGCCCAACTGCTGGAAAAGTAGAGTTTCTGGGACAAGATTTAACCGCTTTATCTCGCCAGTCAATGCAACAGCAACGGCGACAAATTCAAATGGTATTTCAAGACCCTCATGCTTGCCTTAATCCTCGCATGACTGTGGGACAAAGTATCGCCGATCCTTTATTTATTCACAAACTGGCTAATCCCACAGAAGCGAAACAACAAGTATTGCAAATGTTGGAACGAGTGGGGTTAACACCAGTTGAAGAGTATTATAACCGATATCCATCTGACTTGTCTGGGGGACAACAACAAAGGGTAGCGATCGCTCGCGCTTTAATTACTCGTCCTAAACTGGTAATTTGCGATGAACCAGTTAGCATGTTAGATGCTAGCGTGCAAACGCAAGTGTTGGAATTAATGCTGGAATTAAAGCGGGATTTTGACTTAACTTATTTGTTTATTACCCATGACCTTTGGGTAGCGAGATTTTTTTGCTCGCGCATCGCCGTGATGAATGGTGGTCGCATCGTGGAAATTGGCGCTACTCAAGAAGTATTTTCCCATCCCAAACACCCTTATACCCAAACATTATTGCAAGCTGCTCCCTTGCTAGCTCAAAGAAACCGGGTTTCTTAAAGAAACCCGGTTTCTTTGGCTCGATGTAACTAGCAACTTACGTTATTATTACGCAATCAACAGTTTCATGTACCGGACTGACGCAAAGAAACCGGGTTTCTAGGCAAAATCGTCGCGAAAGAAAGTGGAGATATGCCTCCCTTCCGCACTCGCGTTCGCGGTAAGAAACAAAGGTGATAGACAAAGAAACCGGGTTTCTAGGCAAAATCGTCGCGAAAGAAAGTGGAGATATGCCTCCCTTCCGCACTCGCGTTCGCGGTAAGAAACAAAGGTGATAGTTCACAGGACATTGTTCACAAAGCATACGTAGTGTTCTGAACAGTTAACATTCTCCGGACAGTTATCATCGTTATAGAAATTGCTAATACAACGTACTAAGAAAGGACATTCGTCCCCGTTAATAACACACCTTATTAACGATGGACAAACACTGACGGCATAAGGACAGGGGCCGCCGTAAATATCACCTGGGCAAAAATAATCCTTACTTATAAACAAATCATTATAAAGACTCTTAAGACCACCGCCATATAACTCAGCATCTTCATCTTCTAATTTCTTGTAAAGAAGATCGAGGTCAGCAATGTTGAGAGATTCAATTTCAGCCCACATTCCGCACCCTCAACTGTCACATTGAAGAGAATGAGAATCAAACTCTCTGTTTTCAGGAGGAAAGGGCTCCCCTTTCCCCCTGAAAATTAATTATTTTTAGAAACCGAGTCAGGAACAAGCGCTCCCCGACGTAAAAATCTGCCATAAATTAACGTTATTAAGCCACAAAAATATAGTAGTGCTGGCGAGCATTAACAACGGCTGAATCAACTTTTGAATTAATTTAACTTACTGAATAATGAAACGATTATTCTGACTTTCACAGCAACAAATAATAAGAGCGACAGCGAGCAGGAAATAAGTTCAATATGCCCTTTCGTTCGGCTGTTAAGTTAGAGATTTGGGTAACTTTCTGTATTTCCAGGTAATGAACTGATTGCTTCCCTGGATTGATACCTTTGCTATCTCTACCGAGACTCCATTTTTCCTCATTTCCAAAAATGATAAAAATTATAATTCCCTAAGTTACCTACTTTCCCTACGTTACCTACTTTCCCTAACTTCCTACTTGTTGGCGATATTTATTCTGAAAAGTAGGAAAAGTAGGTTGACTATAAAAAAAGTTGCTTGATTTTTAAAAGCTGATAAAGTTTAACATGTTATGTACCCCTATTTAGATAGGCAGGCGGACATTTCTGGGGCTAAAAGATTTGGTTGTATATTTTTTAATATTGTGTTATGGTCTCTTGTGGATTATGTCGAGTCAGCCATTCCCTTGATGGAAGTTGAAAAATTAAGAACGGCATGATAAAGAAAAATAGCCAAGCCGTTTGCAGCCATTATTATATTGCCCGGTTGATTATTTAAATTAGATCAAGGGAGGGATACAAATTCCACAACGGTCCACGATATAATTCAGAACAGGAGAGTAAGGAAAGAGTCCCCGATGGGGAATCAAAACCTTTTTATACTTCCGAAATGCAGTCTGAGCTTAGAAAGTTGGTACGGGTTGTTCGTGATTGTTGCAAACAAGGAATATTAAGCAGGTAGAACTATGGTTCAAGCTCAGCCCAATCCAACATTACTGACTGGAAATCTTAAGAGCATATCACCCTCGAAGTCGGAGCAGATTATTCAATTCAACCACCCAGAGAAGTATCGCACCTCAGAGTGGTATACAGGGCATGGAGAAATTGCTGCTAGTGGAGATGGTCGCTCATTTGCCATCTCTGCAAGCTATACTCTCGAAGCCGAAGTTAAGTTGGTAGATGGGGTTTTTGAGCCTTCTAATCCAACCCTAGCTCAGGTCTACAGCAGTCGCAGTCGTTGCGTGGCGATTGTCGATCAAACCGTAAATGAGCTTTATGGAGAGCAATTGCGGCGCTACTTCGAGCATTATGAAATTCCTCTGGAATTGGTTGTTTGTCGCGCTTGGGAGTCTGACAAAACTCCTGATACCGTCCACCGCTTGCTGAAATTTCTCGGTAAAGACGGCTGTGATGTGTCCCGCAATGAACCTGTACTCGTAGTCGGCGGCGGCGTTCTCAGTGACGTAGCTGGACTTGCCTGTGCCTTACACCACCGACGCACTCCTTACGTCATGGTGGGAACAACCGTTGTTGCTGCTATTGATGCTGGTCCGTCGCCTCGCACCTGCACCAATGGCAGCCAATTCAAAAATAGTCTGGGAGCCTATCATCCTCCAGTTCTGACCCTGGTAGACCGGAATTTCTTCCGCACTCTGGCGACAGGTCATGTCCGTAACGGGATGGCAGAAATCATCAAAATGGCAATCACCGACGATGGGGAACTGTTCGAGTTATTGGAACAATACGGTTCTCAATTGCTGGAAACACACTTTGCCACCCTTGGGGGAGATGAGAAACTGGCTAAAATCGCCGATGAAGTCATCTATCGAGCGTTGTACTCCTACATGAAGCATGAAGGGACGAACATGTTCGAGACTTATCAAGACCGTCCCCACTCCTATGGTCACACCTGGAGTCCGCGCTTTGAACCTGTTGCTAAGTTGATGCACGGACATGCTGTCACCATTGGTATGGCGTTTGGTGCGACTATAGCTGTTGAAATCGGCTGGCTCAAACCTACAGAACGCGATCGCATCATCGCTTTGTGTCGCTCTCTCGGATTATCTGTCTACCACCCCATCCTGGAAGATATTGACTTAATGATTGAAGGTCAAAAGAACATGCGCCGCAAGCGCGGAGATGGGGGTTTGTGGGCAGCACTACCAACAGGCATCGGTTCCTGCGATTATGCTCAGGAAATTTCGCCAGAGTTGTTGCAAGCATCTGTCGCCAGCCACAAGCAGGTATGTTCTTCCTTACCAGACGGTGGTAAAGGCAAGGAAATATATCTGGGCGACCTCGGTCTGGAGTAGGATAACTAGGCGATGAGTCAGCAACTAAAAACTCCAAAAGCTGTCAGACCTGTGACTCCTCTGGGTATTTTAGCCCAAAAGCTGGAGGAGATTGTCCAGACAGCAGCACAACTTAACGTGCCAGATTCCCTGATGGCATCTTTGCAACAGGCGCTAGCACTAGCTGCCGGATTAGATCCCTATCTAGAGGAATGTACGACCCCCAAATCACCAGCCCTAGCCACCTTAGCTCAGAAAACAGCCGAGGAAGATTGGAGCCAACGCTTTGATGATGGCGAAACGGTGCGGCAGTTGGAGCAAGAGATGCTCTCTGGACACATTGAGGGACAAACCCTGAAGATGTTTGTTCAGATGACTGGGGCAAAGCACATCCTGGAAATCGGGATGTTCACTGGATACTCAGCATTAGCGATGGCGGAAGCCTTGCCGGAAGATGGGTACGTAGTCGCCTGTGAGGTGGATCAATATGTGGCAGACTTTGCCCGCAGTTGCTTTGATAACTCTCCCCACGGCAACAAAATTAAGATAGAAGTTGCTCCGGCTTTGGAAACATTGCACAAATTAGCAGCAGCGCAAACATCCTTCGATTTGGTGTTCATTGATGCTGATAAGCGGGAGTACATCGATTATTTCCAACTTCTGCTCGATAGGGAACTGTTAGCTCCCGGTGGGATTATCTGCGTGGATAACACCTTACTTCAGGGACAACCCTATTTACCACCAGAACAACGCACTGCTAACGGAGAAGCGATCGCTCAATTTAACCGTGCTGTGGCGGATGACCCTAGGGTGGAACAAGTGTTACTCCCATTGCGAGATGGTTTAACAATCATTCGCCGGAAGTAGAGATATTTAGGACTTACGCAACTGGCACATTTATGAGGTTGGTAGTAAGCGTTTTAACGCTTATTATAAGCACGCTCTGTGCTTACTACAAACCATTGATTCTCGTTACCAGGCTCAACCATTGATTCTCGTTACCAGGCTCAGCCTGGTAACGAGTGTTAGGAGGCTCGGCCTCCCGATTTTTTCCTGCATTGAATAGTCAACCCAGGCTCAGGAATAATGTACTGATGAATGCTTTACTGAAAAATCTCGGCACTTTAACTTTACTTTTAATTGCCTTGCCGATAAATTGTGCGATCGTTCTTGTCTCCCTTTTAGCAAGTTGGGTAACTTCTCCATTTCGCCAGCGCATCGTTAACGAACACCCCAAGAATATCTTGATTACGGGGGGTAAAATGACAAAAGCACTGCAACTGGCTCGTTCTTTTCACCAAGCTGGACACAGAGTCTTTTTAGTTGAAACCCATAAATATTGGCTATCCGGTCATAGATTTTCCAATGCTGTTACAGGATTTTATACAGTACCAGCACCGGAAAAAGATGCCAATGGCTATTACCAAGAGTTACTAAAAATTGTGCAAAAAGAGGGAATAAATGTCTTTATTCCCGTATCCAGTCCAGTTGCTAGCTATTATGATTCTGTAGCAGGAACTTTACTGTCTCCCCACTGCGAAATCATCCATTTTCCGCCTGACATCACCCAGATGTTAGACAACAAGTTCACATTGTGTGAGAAAGCACGTTCTTTCGGATTATCAGCACCAAAATCCTTCTTGATTACCAATCCCCAACAAGTCCTGGATTTTGACTTTGCAGCCGATGGTAGTCAGTATATTCTCAAAAGCATTCGCTACAATTCAGTTTCTCGTCTCGACTTAACCAGACTCCCCTTTGCAGGAATGGCAGATTATGTTAAAAATATGCCTATCAGCAAGGAAAACCCCTGGATGATGCAAGAGTTTATTACTGGACAGGAATATTGCACTCACAGCACAGTTCGCAACGGAAAAATTAGACTTCACTGCTGTTCTAAATCTTCTGCTTTCCAGGTTAATTATGAACACATTGAGAAGCCGGAGATATATGCATGGGTTGATAAATTTGTCAAGGGATTAAACTTAACCGGACAAATTTCTTTTGATTTCATTCAAGCAGAAAACGGCACTATCTACCCTATTGAATGCAATCCTCGGACTCATTCGGCGATTACGATGTTTTACAATCATCCAGGATTAGCAGATGCTTATTTGAAAGATAGTCAGGATGAGAATGAATCGCCAATTGTACCACTTCCTGATAGTAAGCCGACCTATTGGATATACCATGAAATATGGCGACTGACTGGAATTAGGTCATGGTCAGATTTACAAGCTTGGATGCAAAAAGTTTTCCAGGGCAAAGATGCCATTTTTCAAATAAACGACCCTCTGCCATTTTTAGCAGTACCTCACTGGCAAATTACTTTGCTTTTGCTGCAAAAGTTGCGGCAATTAAAAGATTGGGTAAGGATTGATTTCAACATTGGAAAATTGGTGGAGTTAGGCGGAGACTAGGACATTTAACTATCTAACCACTTGTTAATTATTGTTGATTCTTTAATTCCAGGAGAATATCTGTGTCAGCGCTTTGTATCCTTCATTTAGTGGGATCTGCCTGCGATCAATTTTACTGCGATTTGTCACGCCTTTATGCCAAAGACAGTCTCGCAGCAACAACAAATCCCTCGCTTTACGACTTTCGGATTGCTTACATTACACCGGATGGTCAGTGGCGATTTCCCGCATCCCTGAGTCAAGAAGACATCGCTGCCGCCGAACCCCTTCCCCTCGGCGATGCCCTAAAGTTCCTGACAGCACAAAACATTGATGTGATGTTACCACAAATGTTTTGCATTCCCGGAATGACCCACTACCGGGCACTATTTAATTTGCTGAATATCCCTTATGTGGGTAATACCCCGGAGGTGATGGCTTTAGCTGCTCACAAAGCCAGAACCAAAGCGATCGTTGCCGCTGTAGGTGTTAAAGTACCTTATGGAGAACTGCTCCGTCCTGGGGATATTCCCACAATTAAGCCCCCAGCAGTTGTCAAACCAGCGAGTTCAGATAACTCTATAGGAGTGACTTTAGTCAAAGATATGGAAAGCTATGATGCTGCTCTGAAAGCAGCCTTTGAATGCGCGGATGAAGTCATTGTCGAGGAGTTTATCGAACTCGGTCGAGAGGTTCGATGCGGCATCCTTGTCAAGGACGGTAAGCTAGTAGGATTACCATTAGAAGAGTATGCGGTAGACAAACACACTCATCCTATTCGCGACTACGCTGACAAATTGAAACCAGCTGACAATGGTGGGTTAAGTTTGGTCGCCAAAGATCATACCAAGGCTTGGATAGTAGACCCTAGCGATCCGATTACAGAGTCGGTTCAGGAAGTGGCAAAGAAATGTCATCAGGCGTTGGGTTGTCGTCACTACAGTCTGTTTGACTTTCGTATCGACCCCCAGGGACAACCCTGGTTTCTAGAAGCAGGACTGTATTGTTCTTTTTCACCCAAAAGCGTGGTTGCTACGATGGCACGAGCAGCGGGAATCTCTTTAGATGAGTTGTTGTTGATGATGCTCGAGCAGATTCATTAGGTACTAAATTTACTTCAGGGTAGGTAAGTAGATACTCGTAATGACTGGAAGGATTTGAGCAACCCATGTTACCAAATATCAACAGCTTAGAAATTGAAACGCCCCGCGATCGCGCCCTCACCAGTCATCCGATCCTTGGTATCATCGGTTGCGGCAACATTGGAGGGCGACAAGCCGCCAACTTTCTCGCCCACGGCTACCAAGTTTATGTCTACGACATCAACCCAGAGCGGATGGCAGAAGCTCAGCATCTAGGTGCCCACATTACCAACAGCTGCGCCGAACTTGCCGCCTGCTGTGAAATAATTTTTACCGCCCTACCTACCCCCTCTGATGTCATCACAGCAGTATTAGAGGGCACACAGAACCTCCGCCAAGGATTGCGAGCGGGCAGTATCTATGTTGACATGACAACCAACTCGCCGGAAACGGTTCTCCGGGTCTATGAAGCTATGAACCAACTGGGGGTTGAAATGCTCGATGCTCCCTTCAACGATTGCCCTGTGGGTGCCCACAGTCACAAAGGTATGGGTTTGGCGGTTCTAGCCAGTGGTCCGATATCAACCTTTGAGCGGGTTAAACCTATACTGCAACTGATGGCTGATCAGGTACTCTACTGCGGAGAAATCGGTTGCGGAACTCGATGCAAGCTTATCCATAACGCTGTAAATGCCGTGGCGGTTCAGGCAGTCAGCGAAGGGATTACCCTAGGTTTAGCTCAGGGAATTGCACTATCGACAATCTGGGATGTGTTGCGCTTCGGTTCTTTTGGTCAGAGTGCCGGAGATATTCACGGATTGCCCTACTACTGGTTCTCACGACGCTGTGACGATCCCTCCCAACATCCGGCGTTTACTGTCAAATTGCTGCACAAAGACCTACAGCTTGCTCTTGCCATGGCTCGCCAGTATAATGTGCCCGTCCCCCACATCAGCCTGACAGAAGAAGACTATGAACAGGCACAGCAACGGGGCTGGTCTGACTATGCTACAACCAAAGTCCGTTGCTTGCAGGAGGAGCGAGCTAATGCGATCGCTAAAGCCGATCTCCCAATAACCCCTTATCTGACTCCACAACAGCCCCAGCCCAACCAGGCGCAGCTTGGAGATCCTCCCAAGCAAAAACTCCGATTCTCCCTGTATACCTTGTTAGTGTTGGTGCTTGTGAGTAACCTTTTTCAGATGGGATTACACTGGCTGCTTTGGGGATAGGGACTAGATTTAAGCTAGTTATGGGTTTATGGATGCTGTCACAGGGGGGTGGCTTTCCCCCCAATCATCACTGGCTTAACTGGTTGGACTAGCGACGGAATCCGCCGTAACGCGAGGAGTTAAACCAGAAACGCTGACCACAATTCCCCCAAGAACCACAGCAAAAATAATCGCGCTCAACCAGGTCAATGATTCATGGAAGAATAGCCATGCTTCCACAGAACTCATCACCGGAACTAACAGATGGGAAAGGGAAACAACTTCTGCAGCAATGTATTTTAGACAGTAGGTCAACAATCCATGTCCTAGGACTTGACAAAAAAGTGCCATTGTGATAATGGTTAGCCAACCCTTGAGAGAGATAGGTAGAGAGCCATCCGGAAACAGCAAGACCAAGGGAAGAGTTAAGACTGTCACCACTGCGAAGCACCAGAACATGATTGTGCTAGGCCCGAGTCGCTCCCGCAGCCGTTCCGCCAACAGAGGTTCAACACTAAAGAAGACGGCTGAGAAAAGCGAGGCTGCATCACCCCACAAATGCTCTGGGTTAAAGTTAAATTCCTCAACACCCAGCAGAATTGCTCCCCCAGTAGCGATCGCCATTCCAAACAAGAAAGCTCGACTGAACTTTTGACCCCAAAACATCCAAGCAAATAACCCTGTAAATAGTGGCGTCAGGCTATGAAGCAGGGTGGAATTAGCAACAGTAGTTTGAGTCAAAGCCCAAGCCCAAGAAACAACTGCTACAGCAAAGGTTACTCCCAGTAGCAAGAGTAAAATTCCGCTCAACTTCCAGCTTGTCTTCCAATCAACATTGGAAGCTTCATCCTGTTGGTCTGGTTGGTTTTGGAAAGATGTATTCCGGGAGATTATCTGCAACCCTGCAAAAATCAGCGTCGCCATCCAGGAACGATGAAAGATTGTCGCATAGGGAGTAATTTCAGTCTCACAAAGGCGAATAAAAATCGGTGCAAAAGAGATTGCTATTAGCCCGAAAGCCAGAGCAATAAATGCTCGAAAGCTCTTTGAACCGAACCAATGGAAATAATCGGGACTATAGGCAAGTCGAAGAGCCTGCGGCACTTTCATAGGTACAGATGTGAGGAATATTTCTTCAGTAAATGATAGCAAAGTTTACACAACCGGACTTATGCACAAAGTAAGAAGGTAAAAAAGCAATTTCAAAGTTTGGAGTAGCGATTGCCCGAGTCCTGCACAAGTAATTTTGCTACATTCCCCACCCAAAACGGAGAAACCGCTTGTATACCTAGTTACTCAACCCACATTCCGCACCCTCAACTGTCACAAAGATCAAAATCTCAGGAGAGGGGCGAGCAGCGCTTTCCTTGACCCCTCTAGATTGATTGAAAAGACCCCGCCCTTAAGGGCGGGGTCTCATTATCGTATAGGCATAGAAAATAAAGTATAAGTTACACCGGCTCACGCTGACAAGAAAAAAGGGATAAGCTACAGCTGTTTGCGCTCGGCAAGCACAGTGATGAGACAATAAATCCTTGTATATTATGTGTAAAAGAGTTACCCAAAACGGCTGATGAATGCTGCCACAGAAATTGCGGTTCTTGCATCTAGACCATCTAGGCTTAGTTGCGGGTATAATAGATGAGATAGGAATAGTAGAAACAATTAATTGGTTCGGTTTCTAGGTTGCTCGTTCGTCAGTCCTGATTTAGATCCTTTGCGTAAGTTCTGCAACAGAAAAATTGGATTTCGTCACCTCAATCCAACCTCCGAATCAAAATCAGCAAAACCCACAAATGATCGTAAATATTACTGCCGGATCCACAGTCCCCAGGGAATCTGGCGCGACAAATAGCAGCTTTAATATCACTCTGAGGACTGCCTCTCCCACTCCGCTTGCGGTCAAATTCAATACCACAGGTTCCGTTGCCACTTTGGGGACAGACTACACGTTCGACCTGGCAACCAGCACCGGCATTACCGCCATCGATACAGTTAGCAACACCATCACTCTAGCCGCCAACGTCACCAGCGCCACCCTAGCAATCAAACCAATAGACGACAACATCATCGAAACTGGCGGCGAAACTATCCAATTGACCCTCGAACCTGGAACGGGTTACACCTTGGGTGCTAGTTCCGTCGTTCGGTTCGCCTCCCCCACCAACTTCAGCGTTGGGAGTCGTCCTTTTTCCGTCACCACAGAAGACTTCAACGGCGACGGTTTCCTCGACTTAGGGGCGGCGAACCTTGACTCCAACAACGTCTCGGTGCTGCTAGGCAACGGCACGGGTGCCTTTGGTAGCGCCACCAACTTCGGCGTCGGGAGTGGTTCTGCTTTCGTCACCACAGGAGACTTCAACGGCGACGGCAAGTTCGACTTAGCTACCGCGAACTATAGTTCCAACAACGTTTCGGTGCTGTTGAATATCAGTTTCCCCACCGCCACTCAAACCATTGCCGATAATGACCCCGTTACGGTTCAATTCTCTGTCCCCACGTACCAAGTCAATCAAGACGGCACTGTTGTTGGCGCCGCCGTCACCATTACCCGCACCGGAGATGCTGCCAATCCCGGTAGCGTCCAACTTCAACTTGCCAACGGTACTGCTACGGGTGGCACACAACCCTTTGCGACGGGAACTGACTTCGACAATACGACTCAAACGATTAACTTTGCTGCCAATGAAACCAGCAAAACCGTCACAATTCCGATTAACGATGACCCAACAGTCGAACCAAATGAAACTCTGACTCTAACTTTAGTCAATCCCAGTCCGAATTTCGTCTTGGGGACTCAGACTACGGCGACGCTGACCATCCTCGATGCCAATGTTAATCCCACCGCCACCCTTGCCGTCGCACCTTCCACCGTTAATGAAGATGGTTCTACCAATCTTGTTTACACCTTCAATCCCACGGGAGATTTAACCAAATCCCTCACGGTTAACTTCAACGTCGCTGGCACTGCAACGTTCAATACCGATTACACTACTTCCGGTGCGACAACATTTTCTGCTAGTAACGGCACAATTACTTTTGCTGCCAATTCCAATACCGCTACTCTGACAATCGACCCCAGCGCCGATACATCTATCGAACCGAATGAAACTGTAGAATTAACCTTAGCTTCTGGAATAGGCTATAACCTGGGTACTACGAGTGCAGTTGTTGGCACAATTAATGACGACGATGACAGCAACAACAACGTCACTTTATCGGTTAATCCCAGCAGCGTTAATGAAGATGGTTCTACCAATCTCGCTTACACCTTCAATCCCACGGGAAATTTAACCAAATCCCTCACGGTTAACTTTACCGTCGGCGGCACTGCAACGTTTAATACCGATTACACTACTTCCGGTGCTGCTAGTTTTTCTGCCACCAATGGCAGCATCACTTTTGCTGCGGATTCTAATACTGCAACGCTGACGATTGACCCGAATGCAGATGTCTCTATCGAACCGAATGAAACCGTTGTTTTAACATTGATAGATGGGGCAAATTATATTGTTGGCACTTCAACGCCTGTCGCTGCAACCATTACAAATGATGAGTCAAATCAGCCACCGCAACTGAGCAACATCAATAAATCTGCCGATGAAGATAGCGATATTACCTTCAGTGCGGCTGATTTTAGCAATGCCTTCACCGATGCTAATTCTCAGAATTTGATTCAAATTAGGGGAACTTCTCTGCCTAGTAATGGACTGGTTAAATTAGGCAGCAATAATGTTCCCAAAAATCCAGAAATTTCTGTCACCGATTTAGGCAATCTCCGCTTCACTCCCAATCCTAACTGGAATGGCAATACCAGTTTCAATTGGAATGGATTTAATGGAATTGATTTTGCGCTTACACCCGCGACGGTGAACCTGATTGTGAACTCAGTGAATGACCCGGTAGTGTTCAATCCGCTGAAGTCTGAGATTCAATTTACTGCTGTCGTGGTGGATTCTTACTTACCTTCTCTGAAGAGACTTTCCTCGATCCCGACGTAGGTGATACTATTACCTATACCGCCACACTCGACAAGGGTAATCCTTTACCTAATTGGCTGAGTTTTAACCCATTGACTCGCACTTTTACTGGCATTATAACGAGTGGCGTTGTTGGTAGTTTCACCTTGTTGGTGAGGGCGACAGATGGGGGTAATGCTACTGCGATCGCTCTCTTGAACATTACCATCTCTAACATGGAACCCGATTGTTTCTGCGAACAGATTGTTCTTCCCGATATTGACATAAATCCCAATGTTGATCGCAACCCCAATCCAATAGAAGCAGGTCAATCTGGTAGCAATAGTGACGAGACTATCGTCGGTACTGATGCTAGCGATTCCATCGATGGCTTTGGCGGCAACGATTGGCTTGATGGCAAAGCAGGTCGGGATAACCTGATAGGCGGTATCGGAAATGACACGATTTTTGGCGGCAGCGAAAGGGATTGGATTTTAGGCAATCAAGGCGATGACTTGATCGGTGCTAATACGGGTAACGATTTTATCAGCGCTGGGCAGGGTAACGATACGGTGTACGGCGGTCAAGGGAACGACTTCGCTCGCGGCGATACTGATAACGACCTGATATATGGAGATATTGGGAATGATACTGTATCGGGCGATCTGGGCAACGATACCATCTATGGCGGTACCCCCGATATCCAAGACAGAGACACCAACGGACGCGATTTGCTGTTTGGTGCTAGCGGCGATGACTTCATGAACGGGACCCAAGGTCAAGACACATTATTTGGCAATGACGGTAAAGATACGGTACGCGGAGGTCAAAATGATGACATTGTCATTGGCAATGCCGACAACGATCTATTGTTTGGCGACAAGGGAAATGACAGCCTCTGCGGCGACGATGGTAACGATATCATCTATGGTGGCAACGGAAGCGATATCCCCATCACCAAAGGCAGCGAACAAGACGTACTTTGCGGCGGTAAAGGCGATGACTTGCTGTTTGGCAATGAAGGGTTAGACAATCTCAATGGCGATATAGGCAACGATACCCTGTATGGTGGTCAAGAAGATGACATGCTCGCAGGTGGGGCGGGCAATGACTGGTTAAGTGGAGACTTAGGTTGCGATGTTCTGCGGGGTGGTAGCGGCAACGACATCTTCATCTTCGCACCTGGTACGGGTACAGATGTTATCTTTGACTTTCAAGATGGGGAAGATTTTATAGCCTTACGGGGTGATTTGAGTTTCCCACAACTGACTTTTACCCAAAGCAACGATAGCGTTTTGATGAGCGTGAAAAGTAGCGGGGAATTTTTAGCGGTGTTGAATGGGAATGCTCTCAACCAAATCAGTCAGCAGGACGTTATCCAGCTAGATTAGAAAAACCACAGGAGAGTCGATTTGTCCACCCTCCTGACACCAAATTAAACAAACCAACTCCAGATCGCTGTATGCCAGCAAGTTATATCATGTCCGGTTCTTCACCCATAGTTAGGAATGACGCTCCTGACACGGTGACACGGTGACGCTCGCTCGATTTTTATTAAGGGTAATTAGGCGGACATCATATTAATTCCTACCAAATATGCAACAGCAATCAACCGCATCAACTTCCTCTCCACCCCTGGAAGTATTCTGTTCCCGCCAATTTCTGGAATGGTTGCACGAACAACAAATCAGCATTGCCTTCACAACCTATCAAACCTCTCGACTCTGTTTAATTGGCGTTAATTCAGAGGGAAACCTTTCCGGATTTGAGCGTTTGTTTGACCGAGCAATGGGATTATATGCCACATCAGAACGCCTGTATCTCAGTACAAAATATCAGATCTGGCAGAGCGATAACGTGCTGAATCCAGAGCAATTATACAACGGATACGACAAGCTTTATATCCCTCGGATTGGCTATACGACTGGCGATATAGATATCCACGATGTTGCAGTCAACAGCAGCGGAAAAGTGATAAGCTGCTACGCACCTAATTTGAGAGTCAAATTTTGCCTTCTTCTTGTGGGGTGGGACGTATTGCCCGCCTCTTTATTGGATTTAAATGCGTAGCAGCTTATTTGTCAGCAGCTTATTAAATTGTCTGGCAACGGTGAGCGAGCGCTACAGTTGCACTCCCCTATGGAAACCGCCGTTTATCTCAAAAATTATCAATGAAGACCGCTTTGAAGAGGACACACCGGACAAGGAGACGCTCCTGACGCGGGGAAACCCCACGGATAAATCCGGGGGATTCAAGCAAGGAAGAATTTCTTTTCTCTCCACGGATAAATCCGGGGGCAAGTGACCAGGTGCAGAGATCTTGA
>NZ_JBHFNP010000003.1:0-13011 GCF_041929235.1 Microseira sp. BLCC-F43 | reverse complement strand
CGTACCGATGATCCCCGCTTGAGTTCCCCCCTGATTAAGGGGGGGTAGGGGGGATGGGGGAGTTCCGCCCGGAGTAGGGGGGGGTCGGGGGGATTGGGGAGGTCACAGCGGAGGAGGGGGGGGTAGGGGGGAAGGGTCAGGGGCCCGCGGCGGCTGGGGGCCTTTCCCCCCTGATTCTGGGGGGGTTGGGGGGAGGGGGGAGTTCCCCCCTGATTAAGGGGGGGTAGGGGGGGATCCTCTGCCATTTTCCGAGTCTGGGCGTCTTGTTTTAACTTAAACGTTGCCAGGTGTTCGATTATACGGTCTTTAATTTTATCGAGTCCGTGGTGGTCGGCATCTAAGACTTCCCTGGCATTTTTCAGGTTGAGGTTGTCTTGTATTGTTTTATTCCAGGGCATTTCTAACAGCCAGTCGAGGTAGGTGCGAATCACCCCGCCTTCTGCCGAACTGCTGCCAATGCGTTCTAGGCGAGCGAGTTCTCGTTTGGCTTGCTTTTCGGCGACTTCTGGCAGTTGGGTGGTGGCTAAACGCGATCGCAACTCTTCAATTTCCTGGCGTTCCGGATCTCCTTCTCCCAATTCCTCTTGAATTTTCTTCAGTTGCTGGCGCAGAATGAATTCCCGCTGTTGATCGTCAATTTCCTTTTTGGTTTCCCCCAAAATTTCACCCCGCAGGCGCTGGACTTCTATTTCCTGTTGCAAAGAACCCAGAACTTGACGCAATAGCATTTCTAGGTTGTCTTGTTCTAGCACTGCTTGCATTTGCGGCACTTCCTGTTGCAGCAGCGTGGTTGTTTCGTAAGCTAACTCCATCGGATCGTCACTGGAAAGCAACATTGCCAGAATCTCTTCTGGAAAGTTGGGATTGATCGCCGCAGCTTCGCGCCAGAGGGATTTTATCGCACCGTTCAAGGCTTCTAGAGTCTGGGATTTGCTTCCTGCTGCTATGGCTGCTTCTGGTGTCAGTTTGGGTAGCCGCCGAAACTCGACTTCGTATGCTGGATCTTGCTTTAGCAGTTGTTCAATTTTGACTCGTTCTTGACCTTGAACCACAAGCTGAATTGGTCCGACGGGTAATCGCACCACCCGCTGTATGACAGCCAGGGTGGCAACGGGGTATAGTTCCTCCAAGCTTTCTATTTCGGCATTTTCGTCGTTTTCCAGTTTCTTTTGCGCTTCCGGACGGATGGCAGCGATAATCAGATGCTTTTGCCTAGTCAGCATCGCTGCTTCTACTGCTGCCATAGAGCGCGGCTTGCCGGCGATCGCCGGTAGGGTAATTTTTGGCAACAATACCATGTTGCGTAGGGGGAGTAATAAGCAGGTTTCCAGTCCTTCCAGTTTTCTGGGGGAGAGGAAAGTAGACATAATGTTCATAAAAACCTCCCGTTCCCGATGCTCAAAGTTCTGTGCCTTTTCCCCCTTTGGAGCATATGATTGCAGCGAACAGGTAAGGACTTTGAGTTGCGTACTCGGACGCTGTTTCTCATATCTTAATTTTATTTTGTCCTCGCCTCCGAGTCAAAGCCAGCGCTTTCCTTACCTGTTGGTTAAAAATGGCCTAACTTGTCAGTTTTTTACGTACTGGCAACAGATTTTTCTGGGCTAGATGTTCGTGAATTTCTTTTGGCTTAAGTTTGCATAAGTCCTTCGCTAGTTCTTGCAGTTGTACGTTTTTAGGTAGGACGGGCGCAAGTGCTTCCCTTACGCATCCTAATATTTGCGGTTCGGCGACTAGGAGCAATCGCTGAGTTTGTTCTGCCTGAGTTAGGTTGACGATTTCCGTTGCAATTGCAACTGCAAACCGGCGCTCAAATTCATCTACATGGTTTTGTCGATGATCGTCATAGGCGTGAGCTTGACCCCCCGAACCTTTATTGCGCCCTGTTTTGACATTCGACCACAGTTCTTTCCCTGCAAGTTCTTTAGTCGGATTGGAGATATCTTTGCGTTCGATTAAATTCGGGCCATATTCATACTCCGGCAATTCGGCTTGCTCTAGGCATAGAAACCGCGCTCTAGTGCCATCAATAACAGCAACGAGTGACTGAATCATGTCATGCTTGAAAAATTCGGAAGACCCCTATCTTAACATGTTGCTCTCCCCTTCTCACACTTCCTGAATAAATCTTAAAATTTGCGTTTCTGACCAATTTGTTTATCCATTTTTATTTAAAAAAGCCGCGCCTCATTTACCTAAGATTTGTAAATTATATTAAATTTTTCTCATGGCAAATTACCCCAATTTAACCATTATGGCCTTTTCTTCTTCATCCTCCATCTATCTAAAGAATTAAATCGGCAGCTCAATGATAAATTCAGTTCCTTCTCCGAGTACGGACTTACAACTAAGCTGCCCCCCGTGTTTCTCTTCTATAATCTGACGAGAAATAGATAATCCCAAGCCAGTTCCTCTCCCGACAGCCTTCGTCGTGAACAAGTGGTCGAACACCTGGTTGCGGACTGACTCGCTCATACCGCAGCCATTATCTTTAATTAAAATAACCAGGTTAGATTTTTCCACAGAAGTCCGAATCAAAATCCGATTGGGATTGGCTGCGATTTCTTGATAGGAACGTCCCTTATTTGATTCATCAACGGCATCAATCCCATTGCTCAGGATGTTCATAAATACCTGATTTAACTGACCGGGATAACACTTAATTTCCGGAACTTCTCCATAATCGCGCACCACCTCTATTTCCGGACGCTGTTCGTTAGCTTTGATCCGGTGTCTCAATATCACTAAGGTACTATCAATTCCCTCGTGGACGTTAAACTCTACCAAAGAGTGAGAATCTAAGCGAGAGAAGGTTTTTAAAGAAGTACTGATATTGCGTATCCGTTCCGTACCTTCCTGCATGGATGCAATCATTTTTGGCAAGTCTTCGCTCAAGAATTCTAGATCGATTTCATCAATAAAAGCGGCAATCTTGTCTGAGCAATTGGGATACTCAGATTGATAAAGATGAATGAGGTTAAGTAAATTTTGTATATCTTGATCTGCTTGGGTGAGATTGCCAGCGATGAAGCCTACAGGATTGTTAATTTCATGGGCGACTCCAGCGACTAATTGACCGAGAGTAGCCATCTTTTCATTTTGTACTAACTGCAGCTGAGATTGTTGTAAATCGAGGAGAGCTTGTTTGAGTTTAGCTGTGCGCTCTTCTACCTGTTTCTCCAGCAGTTCGTTTTGTTCTGATAGCTTTTTACTTAGAGCGCGCAATTTAAGATGCACCCCGACGCGGGCTAAAACTTCTTCTTGTTGAAAGGGTTTTGTGATATAATCTACTGCTCCTAAATTTAATCCTTTAACTTTATCAACAGCCTCGTCTAATGCGGTGATAAAAATCACTGGAATTTCTTGAGTTTTCGGGTTACTTTTGAGCTTCAGGCAAGTTTCAAACCCATTAATTCCCGGCATCATCACATCGAGTAAAATCAAGTCTGGAAGGGCATATTCTGCTTGCTTCAGTGCCCTTTCGCCATCCGTGGCTACTAAGATAGTCCACCCAGACTCTGCCATTGCTCCCGACAACACTTTTAAATTGGTGGGATTATCGTCTACTAGCAAAATTTTACTATTCATTGCGTCTCCTTTTATTTATCTATAAAATTTTTGATAAATTCTTCTATTTTTTCCAGAGCAAAACTTGATGCTAACTGCCGCAATTCAGTGGCAAAGGGGGCATAGTTTGCATCTTTTTGTTCTAGTTTTTTACATGCCTCTTCTATTCCTTGAAGATTCCCCATCATTGCTAGGTCATACAAGGTTAATAATTCCGCTTTTTCGGGAGCAAGTATGGCAGCAGAGACGATTTCTTCACCGCTCAAACTTGTGTCTTGAAGATTTGCCGAATCTGATTCTTCCTCGTAGAGCCATTCGAGTTTCAAATATTTTTCCAACATCCTCAATAATTCGTCAATTTGCACGGGTTTTGGCAAAAATTCATTGGCTCCTGCCGACAAACTTTTTTGTCTATCGATCTCAAAAACGCTGGCAGAAGAAACAATTATTGCTCGCTCTTGAAATTGGGAATCGCTGCGGATTTGTTGAATCATTTCCAATCCATCCATAACTGGCATAGCCAAGTCAGTAATAATCAAATCTGGTGCCGACTTGGTCGCCACATCGATTCCTTCTTGACCGTTGGTAGCCTCAATTGTAGCAAAACCGATTGCTGCAAGTGCGTTGACGAGAAACGAACGGTTTTCTCTCCTATCATCTACTATCAAAATGCTTGGTTTTTCACCTTTAATTCCAATAATTTTATCGCGCCTTTCCGGGTAGTTTTTTTTCGTCCCCACGGCTAGGGGCAGTTCTAAATCAAACCCAAAAATACTCCCTTCACCTAAACGACTACGTACTTCTATTTGGCTGCCCATTAAATTCACAATTTTTTGGGTAATTGCCAATCCTAATCCCGTGCCTTCTATCTGACGCGCTTTATCTCCGACCTGCTCGAATCGTAAAAAGATATTTTCTAATTGTTCTTCGCTCATGCCGATGCCGGTATCTTCAATTGAAAAGCGGATTTGGGTAATTGGTAATTGGTTATAATTCGTTCCATTACCGATTACTTCTACTTTAAAGGTGACGCTTCCTTTGTCGGTAAATTTGATGGCATTGCCTAGTAAGTTGATTAATACTTGTCTCAGCCGTTTTTCGTCTGCTTTGACCCACAAGGGAAGTATAGATAAATTGGGTGAAATAAATTGAATGCCTTTTTGGTCGGCTTTGATGCGACAAATTTCTGCTACGCCAGTGAGAAAGTTGTGAAAGTTAAAATCCGTCGGATGCAGTTCTAATTTTCTTGCTTCTATTTTAGACAAGTCTAAGATATCGTTGATTAAGGTCAGCAGGTGCGAGCCGCACTGGTAAATGATATCAATCCCTTCTTTTTCCTTTATTTGAATTTTTTTTGAGCGTTGCAGGATTTGTGCGTATCCCAAAATGCCGTTAAGAGGGGTGCGAAGTTCGTGGCTCATGTTAGCGAGAAATTCGCTTTTGGCAATATTGGCGGTATCTGCTGCTAGTTTAGCGGCTTGGAGTTGGGCGGTGCGTTCTTCGACTCGCTGTTCTAGGGTTTTGGAGTAGTTTGTCAGTTGTCTGTTGGCTTGTTTCAAGCGCCAAATTTGGTAGTAGTTGGTCATAGCAATGGCAGAAACTGCCATTGCTATTAAGGGGGGAACTACCGGAATCACCCAGCCAGTCAAGAAAGCTAGATAAGATATTAAAACTAGAAAACTTGCTGCACAAATAATTCCCTCAACGACTCTACCCAGTCCAATAATTTTGTTGTGTGATTGATTTATTTGGAGCAATATCCAACTTCCGGTTGCTCCAATATAAGACCAGAAAAAAATCCATAAATATTCGATTGAATGGGACCAAGGTTCTAACAAAGGACGCCCGTCAATGGCTGCACTTAATATTTGGCTGGATAAGTTGGCGTGAATTAAAACTCCCTCGAGGCGGGAATCATAAGGGGTGTAACTGAAATCGTTGAGACTTTTGGCGGTGACGCCGATCAAGACTATGCGCGCTCCGATTAAATCTGGGGGTATTTGGTTTGACAAAACATCGGTGAGCGAGACGATTTGGAATTGCGATCGCATCCCGCGATAGTTCATTAATATTTGATAACCGCCGATAATATCTGTTTTGTAGTTTCCCTCATTACCCGTTAAAGGCTTAAACAAAGCTCTACCCAATTGCAGATGACTTTTTTCCCCATCGACCTTTTTGGGCGTCATCCCTTTTCTTTCTAAATACATCAGCGCCGAAAGCGCTCCCAGGGACAGTTTAGATTTTCCCGAACCATCTTCTGCTGACAATAACGCGCGGCGGATTTTCCCATCGCTATCGGGTACGAAATCGGCGAGCGCTACTTGACCGCGAGCGTATAAAATCGGCGGCGGCGCGACGGCTTGCCCCAAAATTTTTTCGACCCCTATGAGGTTTGGGGTATTATTCATCACCTCAGCCAGTTGACTATATCCGGGACCTACAGGTAAATCTCGATAAATATCTAAGCCAATGACCGCTGGCTGTTGCTCCTTAATCCTGTCAATTAACTTGGCTAAGATAATATCAGGCATGGGCCATTGTCTGAGTCGCTTGATATCGGATTCTGTAATTTCGACTATAGTAATACGGGAATCTACGGGTTCAGCCGGACGCAGGCGAAAAAATCTATCCGTAGTCCCCCATTCTAAAATCTGAAATAATTCCGCTTTATCCCCCACTATGACAAGTCCCGCTACAGTTATCGCTGTAGCGATGACTCTTGCATATCGCTTGCACCCCTGTAAAATTTTTTCCTTTAGCCACATAAGATGTTTTGGTTGCACTCGATCGCGGCGCTTGGATAGAGGGAAAGGGACAAGGGGAGAATAAGATATAAAGTATAGATTATTTAGTTGCGCTTTAGCATTCAATAGGGTCAGCGCAACTAGGATTTTGCATATTACAGGGTTAGTGGACTTTTTGCGATCGCTTGCAATCCCACCGAGGTTAACAATTCTTCCCAACTCTTAATCAAAGTTGAGTCTTGAGGTTGCGATCGCACGGCGTCAGCCATATTTGCTAGAGCTTCGTACCAAATTCCCTCTTGGGAATAGGCAATTGCACGCTCTAGAGATGTCTTGGCTGTTTCTAGTTTACCAGCCAAATTGGCATTGACTGATGTGCGGCGCACCCACCCCTCAGCAAAAGGATTGTCCGGATCTAAATCGGCGATGCAGTGGATTTCCACTACCCACCGATAATCATTGTCTATTTCTAGCGCTTTCACCGTTTCTGGCACAGTGATGCGAATCACACCTCCAGTTTCGCTTAGGGCTACTTTTGTGCGGTAAATCAGATTTCGATCAGCATCTTGGAGAGTAAAGGTAGCTTCTTTCGCTGTTGTTTTAGGCACGTAGACAAAAAAGGTAGGTCGCTCGGATACAGTTAATCCCAAACGGCTGTTCGGAATTAAGGGTGTTACTGTATCTTTGGATGCGATCGCATTACTCAAGCAAGCACCGTTGTTACGAGTCGCTCCACTCGTCGTTTCCTGGCGAGGCGCGCCAGATATGCCTTTCGGCGTGGAAAAGGTTACCGCACTTGCTCCGAGGCAGACTGACACTGACCAGCTAGTCAGGAGCAAAGTAGTTGTCAACATAGAAAATCGTTGGTTTTTCATGTTAAAATTTTCTATTCAGATCTGATTGACTTTTTGGGAAAATAATAATCCCATTACAACTTAACCACTGTTAACTTAACCAGCCATCAGTGTTTTTTCGCAATTAACCGTTCTAAAAAGCACAATTTTGCGAAGGGGAAATCGGTAATGGGCGATCGGGTAGGGCAAAAGCATTGCGGCGTCAAGATTCGGGTAGAAGCAAAAGGTTTTTTATCACAATGGTTTCGCATAGTAGGTAATTTTTTCCATTAGCCATTAGCCATTAGCAATGAGCAAAAAACTTACAACCAATTCCCAACCAAAACAAAGGGTGCCCAGTAAAAAGGATGGTTGTACTTTGGTTGTTTTAACAGAAATAATTGAGCTTGACGCAACGCTTCAGATTTAGCGCTATCTGGTTTAGCTAGCTGCTTGTAAAATTCAGCCATAAAATCAGCGGTGGATTCGTCGTTAACTGACCACAAAGTTGCCATTGTAGAACGTGCGCCGCTTTTTACTGCGAGTCCAGCTAATCCCAAAACTGCTCGCTTATCCCCTTTAGCCGTTTGACAAGCGCTCAAAACTAATAGTTCGATCGGGTGATAAATCGTTTCATTTCTGCGTCCTATAACCTCTGACAATTCAGTCACGTTTAGCTTGCCATCCCAGGTTAAAATAAACGTGTCTTCGATTTTAGAACTAAACTGCCCGTGGGTGGCTAAATGCAAAACTGGTGTGTTTGTATCTGATAAAGTTTGCTTCAAAGAATGACTGGTAAATTTTTGATTGAGCAAAACTTCAGAAGAAACTTTTCTGGTAATTAAATCGACTTCTGATTGCACGCCTGGTAGAGCAATAAACCCTTGACGAGCTTCGCTTAAACCACCAATTAAAGTTTTAAGTTGTCTTGTAGCCAGGGGGTGGGGGTCTAGTAACTGCAAGCCGGGAGCGAAAGCGATGCTATACTTTTCGATTAAGTATTGTTGACCGTCGTAGAGAGCCGCCATTGGCAGATTTCGCAAGAAACCATTGATCACAAAGACTAAGGTTTTTACCCCAGTTTCTGCGATCTCGGTTTGGGCAGGTCTAATTAACCAGTCATAAAGCGTACCGTAAAGGCTTAAATGCTCTGTTGTGGCAGCAGATAAGCTTAAAAAACCTCTCAATTTCTTGAGGTTTCTTTCTATTTCCGCTTGGGGTAAGTAGGTTTTATAATTGCGTAGCGGTTTTCCCGGAAGTGACAATATAACTTCGATGCGGTCTTTTAAAATCATGGGATAGATAACTGCCGCTGTTGGATCGATTTTATCGATTTGCTGCGGTTTGCCATCTAAACAAGCTTGCCGAAAGAAATTATCTAGTTCTGCAAGTTGCAGTCCTTCGATTACTTCAAGCGCCTGTTTTAGGTTTTTTTGATCTGCCCCCTTATCAAGGGGGGGTTGTAGCAATAAATCGACGAGTTCGCGATAGACGGGTTCGACGCTGTCGAGGAAAGAAAACTGAACTTCGGGGTTCATTGCTACCAAGTCGCGGCGAATAGTATTGAGGGTTTTAACCGCGTTGGTGTAAGCTGCAATCGCTCGATTAATATCCCCCCTTGATTTGAGAATTTCCCCCAATTGTGCTTGCATCGGAGCGGCAATTTCTTCCGCTGAAATTCCATTAGCAATTAATAGCGCCTGTTCGGTTAAACTTTGCGCTTCTGCTAACTGTCCGGTTAGTTGATAAACTTTCCCTAACTCGCCAAGTGCATAAGCTTCGGCTCGCTTATCGTTGAGTTGTTTAGCTTGTTGGATGGCTTTGGCTAATAGTTGAGCAATTTCTTGGTAATTGGTAATTGGTAATTGGAGGATGCGCTTTGGGGCGGGTTTAATGAGATATCTCGTGGATGCGGCGATTGGTTGGTAAAACCCGCCCCAAAACTTTGGCTCACCTGCGCTATCTTTATCCAACTTTGGGCGAAATTAACCTGAGCGTAAACCGACATGCGACTGGGGGGTAAATTTGCGCTCGCTTGTTTAATTTGGGGTAGCAATGCTTTCGCTTCTTCCCACTGTTGCTGTTTTACGAGAGTTTTCAATTGCGATAGTAAAGCTTCGGTTTTGTCAAGGGGTGTCGTTGCTTTGGCTGCGGCTTGGCGATAAAATTCAATTGCTGCATCGAAGTTTTCTTGGGCGCGGCTGGTATTGCCCAAACTAAATAAGGCGGCGCTGGTAGCAGCATCTGAGCCTAATTTTTGACTAATCGCCAAACTTTGCTGCAAGACTTCTTGCGACTGCTCTAAGTTGCCTACGACTTGCAAAGCAACGCCCAAACTCCGCAATCCGGTTGCTTTAATTAAGGTATCGCTTTGAGATTGCAATTGTTGGTTGACTTGTTCTAAAAGTGCTTGCGCCCGACGATACAATCCCAAGGTTTGTAAAGCTTGAGACTGATTAATTATTGCTCCCAATTTCCCGACTTCATCCCTGGCAAAATCGTAATTCTTTGCGGCATTTTCCCACGTTTGTAGCGCGGCTTCTGTTTGCCCCATTGCTAGTTGAATGCTGCCAAAGGTATTGAGGGCTTGCGCTAAAATAACTGTAGCTCCAGGTTGGTTGGAGGCTTGTTGCAATAAAGTTTGGGATTGTTGCATCGCTGCGATTGCCTGGGGGAGTTGCCCTAACTGCAAATAAGCGAAAGATAGATAGCTTAAACTCATTGCTTCTTGCAGCTTGTCGCCCTGCTGACGATACTCAGATGCGGCTTGTTGCCAAAGTCTCGCCGCCTCGCTGAAGCGCCCTGCATCGGCTTGATCCCGCCCTTGTTGCAGTAAACTGCGGGCATCGGTACTCGTTTGAATTAGCGGCGGGTTGGGGGGACGATCGTAGCTGCGGGATGGGGAGGGGGAGAGCGCGTTCGCCACCACCAACGTTAGCAATCCCAACCCTACGTACAGAAGTAATTTTTTTAATCGCATTTTCACCCCACAATTACTTAGCAACAAGAGGACGACAATTAGGCGCATTATACCCGCGAATTCGATTAGGATTTTGCGCCACCAACTCTACCTGACCCCGATCGTTAATTACCCAGCCAGTTGCTTCCACAATTTGCGTTGGTGGTTCAGCTTTGGGTAGATTTTGTGCAGGCAGGGACGCAGTTTGATCCAGAGCGGACAAATCTCGGTTATCCCACCATACGGCACGACCTAAAAGCCCCGAACTAGGGTTTTCTGGTAATCCGCCCCTTCCCGTGATGCTAAATGTATTGCCCCTATCGGCAGCACAACCCGTGGTAATTTGCTCGCTAGTGTCAAGCAGATTTTGTGACAATTCAACAAAGAATGAGCGATTTTCTACTTCTGGGTTGGTAATTGCCACCGTACCGGAAAGACCAAATTGAGAACTGGCGGTGATGTCGCTTTCTGGAGTCGGTTGGGGACGAAACTGAGTCCCAAAGATACCAGAAGTGCTGATAGAGATATTGCCGCCCCGACCAAACACTGCATTAGCGCTGATGTCGCTATTTTCCAGGGCAGCGATGACATTGGCATTGATAGTTAGGTTGCCGCCGTTACCCGTCCCGTCTCCCAATCCAGCGGTGGTAGTGATAGAACTATTGCGACGCATTTGCAAACTCTGCGCTTGCAACGCAATGTTGCCCGCTTCACCCGATACGGTTGTTGCTGAGAAGCTACCGTTTCCCGAAACCAACACTGAACCTGCATTTACAGTTAGGGTTCCGCCTCTACCCACCCCTTCATTATTGACGCTGACAAATCCCTGTTCGGTTAGTGTTAAGTTTGGTGTGTTGATAGTGAGATTGCCAGATGTGCCACTCGGAACATCTGGTAGCCCTGGAAAAACCCTTCTCACAGATTCAGATGCAATGGCAACTGATGAGCGGATACGACTAGGGGTTGCATCGATTGGGTTGCGATCGCTTACTTCTACTGACTCAGAGGCGTTCACATTTATATTTCCACCATCACCCGTACTAAAGCTGGCTGTAGTTAACCTGCCACCATTACTAACGCTCAAAGTGCGGGTGTTGATAACAATATGCCCCGAATTACCAGCCCCAAAACTATTAGCAAACAAAGCACCATTACCGTTGCTAGTACCAATCAGTTCTATGATTTCAGCATTGACAGTTATAGTACCGCCCGCACCTCTATTAAACGTTGTATTGGAAATGATTCCACCGTCTGATAAAAATAATCGCCGAGCAAATATAGCGATGTTTCCTGCTTTGCCAGTAGACAAGGTGTAGGCAGCAATGGTGTTGGATGCATTGGGAACAAATCCGCTAAACTCTACTAGCTCAGAGGCATTCACAATGACATCACCACCAGTTGCTTGACTAAATGTTCTGTTATAGATGCCACCAGCACCTCTAGAGATTAGTCGTTGCGTAGAAACGGTAATATCCCCACTCGTTCCGGTTCCTAATGTTTCGCTGACCAAACCGCTGCGAATTCTGGTGCTGGGGATATAGCCACTGAATTCTACAGACTCCGCAGCACGGACGTTGATGCTTCCTCCTGGTAGAGAACCTCGGTTTTGCGACCATAAAACTGAGCCATCGTTGAGACTAACCTGCCTGCCTTGGACTTGAATTGAGCCAGCAGTAACACCGCTGACATCTGCTAAACTTTGCTGCTCAAGTCGAAGATCTCGAAAGTCGTTGGCGCCAGCATAGTCTAGTACAAACTCTTGGGAATTAGGATTGAAGCCGACTATACCTTCTGCAACACTGCCTAACTCAATTCTTCCTCCTGGTGCTGTCAGTGTCATGCCATTGAGCGTCACATTCCCACCCACCAACGCTAATGTCCTTCCTGGTTGCACCCCCAGTCCGGTGTTACTATCTGTAACAACATAGGGTGTCTGTTCTGCATGTGTTGTGGTCAGGTTGTGTCCTGTTCCTTGCGCCGTAATTGCTCCCGGATTACTACCAAATCCCAAACCAATGGGAACGCTGACTGTGAGCAAGGGTGCTACTGTTGGGTTGGTAGCACTAAATTGCGTCCCATCGGCAAAGTTAATGCTACTGGCAGTACTGCCGATAAATGAACCCCCGATATTTAACCTGGCATTCGGACCAAAAACTATCCCGTTGGGGTTGAGCAGAAATAGGTTAGCCCTCCCATTCGCTCGAATTAACCCGTCGATATGAGAAATATTGCTGCCAGTTACGCGACTGAAGATGTTTTGCACATCGACCGGATTGTTAAAAAATGCTTCTCCCCCTGTGGGAAGGGAAAATTCTTTAAAACTATGGAATAAATTGCCCCCAGCGCGACTTCCCCCGTCAATAGTAAGGGTATTGCCGTTGGGCGTGACAATGGAATTAACGGGTAGAGTGGCGTCTGGGACGATTTGCGCTGCGGCTGGAATGGAAAATAATAGAGTTGATGCAGCGTACGCCACACCCTGCAAACACCATAGTTTCATCACTATACCTGCACCACTTCTACTAATTGGGATTTGACTGACCAGTAGTTTATTCAATTGCTTAATCCTGCCTCATCAGTAATTACCCTGGTGTCAGCTCCGGTATATTCAAAGGTTATCGGTGAAAACCACTAATTGTGCGTTATATCATGTCCGCGAGAGATCGGTAGTGTATGGATGGCTAATTGCTAGCCATTGCTCGCAATTCAATTGCCTCCAAGCCATTAGCGATTAGCTATTAGCAGTTACACAACCGTTGCTATTGGACATGATATTAGGTGTCGTTAAGGATTGCGTAAACCCGATGATGATAGTGGCAGTGTCTGACAGTTGGTAGGGGAAACCCAAGAATTGCTGCCACTAGCAGCATCAGCCACCAATTCCACCTGACCTTGTGCATTGATG
>NZ_JBHFNP010000299.1:0-4394 GCF_041929235.1 Microseira sp. BLCC-F43 | reverse complement strand
TTTCGTTGGCTGCTAATTTGGGAAGCTCAATAGGTAGGCAACCTTGGGGATAACGACTCCACATTAACTGACAAATCATTGACCCATAAATTTGCTGCAACGGTCGGTCATCCAAGGCTTGATAGCCCAGATAAAAAGGCTTTAACTTACCTACTGCCTCAGCTGCCTTTGCTCGCTCTTGGGGATTAGCAGCTTTATAGTAATTAGCTAATTTGTGTAAATGTTGCTGATAATGATTTCGCCTGAGTTGGATTTCGTCAAAACTGGAATAGATAGGCGGCAGCTGACCGATCAATATCCCAAATCTAGCGCCAGCACAGTCGGGTTGGATTGTTAAGGCTTGCTCGTATGCCTGTACGGCTTCCTCTAACTTACCTTGCTCCCTGAGGGCATTTCCCAAGTTGTTATAAACCTCAGCACCAGGTTGGATTGTTACGGCTTGCTGGTATGCTTGTACGGCTTCCTCTAACTTACCCTGCTCCTTGAGGGCATTTCCCACGTTGTTGTATGCTACAACAGCTATCAGGGGATTTGGATGAAGGTTTAAAACTTTTTGGTAAGCTTCAATAGCCTCGTCTAATCTATTTTGCGCTTGCAATAAGTCTGCTAATGAGACTTGAGCGAGCAGATGATTGGGCTGAATTTGTAATACCTCTTTGTATAGAGATTCAGCTTCATACAATTTACCTAAGTCATGTTTCTCAACAGCTTTGTTAATCAGAGATTGCACCGATGATTCCAAAACGTCCGGCTGCGATTGATTGACTATGGATTTTTTCCCAACTGTATCCAAAATAAAATCCTCCAGGGATCTGATTGGTTTTAAGTCGTAATATAACTTATATTTATTCTCAGCGACTTGCCGGGAAATTTGTTGACGATATTGAGCATCTTGCCCCAAACGAACTGCCATCTGCACATACTCATCTTTCGTCGTAGCAATCGTCTCTTCTATGCCCATCATTTTGAGTATAGCCATAGTATGCCGTCCTCGCATCAAGTCTCCCGGCAAGGTGACGACAGGTATGTTGTGAGCGATCGCTTCCAATGTAGAATTGCATCCAGACCAACCAATGCTATCCAGGAACACATCTGAGATCGCTGTAGCCCCTGCAAACATACTAGAATCTAAGCGAGGCAAAAAGATGCAGTACTCTTGATAATTGAGTCCGAATGCCTCAAAAGCACGGCTTAAGCGTTGGCGAAAGAGATCCGTCACAGATTCGCTTTTGTCATATTGAATAAATACAAACTTGCAACTACCTAAATCTTTGGCAATTCGCGGAAAGACATCATCATGTTCAGGTAAATACTTGAATAAGGATTGACAGCAACAGAACATTAATTCGTCATTTTTGATGCCTATTTCTTCCTTGTTTATGACTTGAGGTCGAATTGCTAAAGGCCTGTAATAAATCGACAAATTGGGCAATTTTACTAACTTTTCTGTATATTGTTCTTGAGCATTTTCTGGTTCCATTAATTCACTGCTCAAGTAATAGTCAATCGTTGGTAGCCCACTGGTGTTAGGTTGTCCCCAAGAGGTAATTTGAATCGGAGCCAGTCTTAAGCAACCCAACTTAACTGTCATCGGGTCCATTCCGAATTCGGGAAAAATCAGAATGTGTAACTTGTCTTTTTGAATTAATTCACACCATTGTTCAAGCAGCAGTGAACCTTGGGTAAATTTGTCAAATACTTTCGTTGATCTGACAGTTTCTTGATCTTGTTTTGTGTCAGTGTAATACCCAAATAATTCAAACTCACTTTTCTGTAAATTTTCAACCCAACCCTTAATAGGAATTTTCCAATTAGAATGATTGTAAAAAAAACCAGAAACAAAACCGATGCGAATTTTTTCGTTTTCTTTTAAATCTGGCAGAGCAATAGGCTGGGTCCATTGGGGATAGCGACTCGCCATTAACTGACAAATCATTGACCCATAAATCTGCTGCAATTCTCGGTCATTTAAGCACTGATATGCCAGATAAAAAGGCTGTAATGAACCTACAGCATCCGCTGCCTTCTCTAGCTCTTTGGGATTAGCTAGTTTATAGTGTTCAGCTAATTGTTGTAAGTGTTGTTGATAATTATTTCGCTTGAGGCTTATTTCTGTCAAATTTGAATAGATAATTGGCAACTGAGCGATGACAATTCCAAATTTGGCTGGAGCAAATTCAGGATTAAGCCTTAAAGCATGATGATATGACTCTACAGCTGCCTCTAGGTTGCCCTGTTCGTAGAGTGTATTGCCCAAGTTTTTATGAACTTGAATCCAATCTGGTTTGATTCTCAAAGTTTGCCGGAACGACTCTATAGCTGCATCTAATTTGCCCTGTAGTTTGAGTGCATTTCCCAGATTGTTATGAGCCTCAGCATAATCAGGTTTTAGCTTTAAGGCTTGTTCGTAGTAATCTACGGCTGCGTCTAACTTTCCTTGTTGCAAGAATATATTTCCCTTGTAATGAGATAAAGCATAATTAGGTTGAATTTTTAAGGCTGACTGGTATGATTTTAAAGCTGCTTCTAACTTACCCTGTTGCCACAAGATATTTCCCAGGTTGTTATGAGCCTGAACATAATATAACTTTCCTGGTTCCCCTACACATTCCGGTTGAATTTCTAATACCTGTTTGTATAATGATTCAGCTTCATCCCATTCACCTGACTGATGCTTCTGCAACGCGATTTGGATGAGATATTTAACGTTATATTCTGAAATGTTTTCCATATTCATGGATCTATGATAATTTATTTCCGGGGGGTTATGTCAAGGCAATTACCATTAGCAATGCCAGCCCTCTGAAGGCGCAAAATCATTTTTATTTACCGAGGTCTGTACAGATGACCTTAATATTAACCCCCGCCAGGGAGGCAGAATGTCAAGTATTGAAAATTCCTTAGGCAATCTTAAACGAGGGCGAAGCCAAAATCGAATTAATATTAACACCTGAGAAAACCGCAATTAGATCTTTATTAAAGAAAATCAAACCACTGCCGCTGGTATTGTTGCCAAAACTATAGCCATCCAGATTGATACCATTAATCTGAATCAGGTCTTGGTTAAGTTTAAAATCTCTAATCAGAGCGAAATCATTATCACTAAAGCCCTGATAAAAGACGTTATTAGTATTTCCCAGAACGAAGGTATCTACACCACCGCCACCCGTTAAGATATCAAGTTCGCCTGTTCCCGTACTCGCAACCCCGATGATTTCGTCATCACCTTCGCCACCATAGATTGTGTCATTGCCACTATTCCCTATGAGTTTATCATTGCCATCTTCGCCGAAGATTAAGTCGTTGTTTTGACCGCCATCAATTTCGTCATTGCCGCTGGGGGAACCATCGTTGCTGCCCCCGAAAAGGATATCATTGCCAGTTCCGCCCGACAGTTTATCGTTACCTGCTTGTCCAAAAAGCAAATCATTATCACTACTCCCATCCATTTCATCCGCACCGCTACCGCCAAACAGCAAGTCATTCCCAGCGCCGCCACCGAGAAAGTCATCGCCGCTGCCGCCCTCTAGGCGCTGATTCCCACGGTTGCCAATCACCTGGTCATTCCCATTGCCACCATATAGCTGATCGTTGCCAAAGCCAGACGCGAGAAAGTCGTCGCCATCTCCCCCATAGAGGATATCGTCGCCATCACCCCCAATCAGCTGATCGTTCCCGGCCTCACCATAGAGGACATCGTTGCCGTTACCTCCGTTGAGAATGTCATCGCCGCCGCCGCCATAGAGGGTATCATTGCCATCTTCCCCAAACAGCAGGTCATTGCCAATGGCATCGGGCGCACCATCACCATACAGGATATCGTTGCCGATGCCACCCTTAATCACATCTTGCCCACCGAGGCCCTCTAAGGTATCGTCGCCTTCCTCGCCAAAGATAAAGTCATCTTCTGGTAAGCCTACAATCCTATTCGCTGTAGCGTCTCCTGGTAGGAAAGCCATATATTTTATCTCCTAAATTATAAATTTTGCTCAAGATGTTTTTAATCTAGCTGGGATAATCAGAGCTTTGTTGCCATTTTGGCAGATTTAACTTGATGAATCCGAAAGTTTTAATCCCATGATTTTCCCTGGTTTTTTTTCACGACAAAACCCCTGGATTCATTAGATATAATGAATCAAGTTCACTCTAGGCGTTGGCCTTAGGGATTTGATAGTTTGGTTTTCTCAAGACAAAGAATTCGGCTGAAAGCATTTCGCTGACAGCTAAAAAAGCTGTCAGCGAAATTTATAAAAGCAGGTTGTTCTCAAGTTTTAAACTCGTCATTGAAAAAGTTAATTCCCTGTACAAACAACCTATTGACAAAATGTTGGATAAATCAAATTAGCCGACCGCAGCAATTGATTTGCTGAAGGACTCAGAGCTGTAATTTGTGG
>NZ_JBHFNP010000298.1:0-4444 GCF_041929235.1 Microseira sp. BLCC-F43 | reverse complement strand
TAGCGACATCACCGCCAGTTCTCAATTTGGTCTTTCCGGCACAGTTACTATTACCAACCCAGAGGTAGATACTCACTCTTTTCTAGTGGAATTGCCACAAAATCTGCTTGACACGAGCGAGCAAATTACCACGGGTTGTGCCGCCGATGGGGGCAATACCTTTAGCATCACGGGACGGGGTGGCTTACCAGAAAACCCTAGTTCAGCACTTTTAGGTCGTGCGGTTTGGTGGGATAACAGAGATTTATCCCAGGTGAGTCAAACAGCACAAAAGTTACCGAAAACTGAAACAACTCCAGAGATTGTAGAAGCCACTGGTTTCCGGATCAATGCACAAGGTCAAATCGAATTGGTAGCTGATGCTGCTAGCAGCAGCAATTCTTGGCAGTCACCTACCAACTGTCAGACACTGCCACTATCATCATCGGGTTTACGCAATCCTTAACGACACCTAATATCATGTCCAATAGCAACGGTTGTGTAACTGCTAATAGCTAATCGCTAATGGCTTGGAGGCAATTGAAAAGCTCGCAATTAGCAAGCGAGCAATTAGCCATCCATACACTACCGATACCTAAGGACATGATATAACGCACAATTAGTGGCTTTCACCGATAACCGTTGAATATACCGGAGCTGACACCAGGGTAATTACTGATGAGGTTGGCGCAAGCAATTGAATAAACTACTGCAACAGTCAAATCGCAATTAGTAGAAGTGGTGCAGGTATAGTGATGAAGCTATGGTGTTTGCAGGGTGTGGCGTACGCTGCATCAACTCTATTATTTCCCTATTCAGTGGCAGCGCAAATCGTCCCAGACGCAACTCTACCCGTCAATTCCATCGTCACGCCGAACGGCAACACTCTCACCATCGATGGGGGAAGTCGCGCTGGGGGCAATTTATTCCATAGTTTTAAAGAATTTTCCCTTCCCACTGGGGGAGAAGCATTTTTTAACAATCCGGTCGATGTGCAAAACATCTTCAGTCGGGTGACAGGGGGAAACATTTCTAATATCGACGGGTTACTTCGCGCTAATGGTGGCGCGAATTTGTTTTTGCTCAACCCCAATGGTATTGTCTTCGGACCCAATGCCAGACTCAATATCGGTGGGTCGTTTCTGGGGAGTACCGCCAACAGCGTGGTGTTTCAGGATGGTAGCGTTTTCAGTGCCACCGAACCCAACGCGCCGCCTCTACTCACCGTCAACGTTCCCATAGGATTGCAGTGGAACCAACCCACTCCCGCCAGTACGAATTTGCAAGGAACCACCCTCAACGTTGCTAACGGGCAAACCCTAGCGTTACTCGGCGGAAATGTCACCCTCAACGGCAGCACCTTAAACGCACCGGGGGGACGAGTGGAATTGGGTGGCTTATCAGCATTAGGAACCGTTCAACTTAACGGATGGCAAGGATTGAGCTTTCCGAACGGAGTCTCGCGAGGGGATGTGTCCCTGAGTGGGGGAAGCGTTGTGAATGTTGCTGCTGGGGGAAACGGGAACATGGGAGTCAATGCCCGAAATCTGACGCTTTCAGATGCCAGCGAATTGAGAGGAGGACTGGGAGAAGGTTTGGGTTCTAACGGTGCCGTCGCCGGAAAGATTGCCATCAACGCCACGGGTAATACGACTCTGAGTACCCGCAGTCTGATTGCCATTGACGTGGCAACTCGGGCAATCGGTAACGGGGGAGGTATTGAGTTAACCACGGGTTCCCTGACCGTGACGGGAGGTTCGAGGATTCAAACCGTTACGAACGCTACCGGGACATCAGGAGAGATTGTCGTTAATGCCAATGGTGCTGTGAACATCTCTGGTTTTAGCAACGACGGACAATTTAGCGGCATCTTATCTCGCTCGGCTACAGAAACCAGTGGAACGGGTGGAAACATTACAATTAACAATCCCCAAGGAACGCTCAACTTATCAAATCAAGGATTTGTAGCCGCCGTAACTCAAAGCAGCAGCAACGGTGGCTCCATTGTCGCCAACCTCAATACCCTAGTGGGAGAAAGCGGCGGGCAAATTCTTACAGCTACCACTAATAGTGGCAGTGCGGGAGCGATCGCGCTGAACGTGAGTGGCAGCACTACTTTTGGCGGAGAAAACACGGCATTTGTAGAGAATCCGTTTCTGAATTTACTCGTCTTCAATGTTGATGCATTACCGTTTAGCACCGAACCGAATCCCAATGTCGAAGCCTCGGGAGCTGGTGGCATTCCTTACGTTTCTATCCAACGCACGAGAACCGAAATTGTCAGCGGCAATACGGTTTTAGGCCCAGCAGAATCAGGAGTAGATTACTACTCCTTTAGTGTCACCGCTCCCAACAGCCGCGTCATAATTGATATCGATCGGGGTCCTTTGGGGTTGGTTTATTTATTCAATCGCGGCACCGGACAACTCCTAGCGTCTGGCTTGACCTCTTCACCTAATGCTGGTGGGCTGGGTAGTACCCCACTGATTCAGAATGTTAGTGGGGATGCCTACATCGCAACCAAGCTTCCAGAACCGGGCGTTTACTTAATCGGAATTGCTGGCGATCCCTCATTCACTCGAACTAATCAAACGATTGCTGGAACCCCTCTCCAAGTCGGCGATACCTATACCCTGAATCTATCGGTCGAAAGCCCAGGTAATCTGCCCCTACCGACACGTGCATTGCCTGCTGCTGGAGCGTTCAACCCGAATCTATCCGTATCGAGCGGCGTGTTTTCCCAAACCTCTAAGTCGGGGGCTGGAGGCGATATTGCGATTAATACTCAACAGTTATCCTTGAGCAATGCCGCCCAAATTGCCAACCGCACCTTTGCTCTCGGACGGGGAGGCAATCTTCGCCTCAATGTCGACTCGCTCCTCTCTCTAGATAATGCCGACATCAATACGGCAACCTCGAGTCAAGGCAATGCTGGAAATATCGCCATTGCCACGGGACAATTGCAGATGAGCAACAACAGTCAATTGCAGAGCGAAACCTTTGCACAAGGGAATGCCGGGTCGATCGCAGTGATGGCTCGAGATCGGATCTCCTTGACGGGTGAAAACCTCAATCGACCCGATCGTCTCTTGCAAATTGCGAGTCTCGTGCAACCAGAAGCCACAGGCAATGGTGGAAACATCATCGTTGAAACCCCCCTACTGCGGTTAGCCGATGGAGGAGCATTACGTGTCTCGAATTTTGGTCGAGGAAATGCTGGCAATATTGAAGTTCGCGCCGGTGAAGTTGAAGCAGTGGGTGCCACCGCAAATAGTTTTAATGCGAGTGGAATTTTTGCCTCCAACATCGGTCAGGGTGGCGATGGGGGTGATATCACCCTTGATGCCAATCGGGTGCGCTTGCTCAACGAAGGACGGGTACAAACTACCACCTCCAGTACCGGCGATGCTGGGAATATTGTCATCCGAGCCACAGAATCTTTGGAAATTGCCGGGACAAACCCGGCGGGAGAGTTTTTCAGCGGCATTTTCAGCCAAGCTTCACCGTTACTTGGCTCAGTTGGAAGTGGCGGTCGCGGCGGGGATATTACGGTAGTAACCAATGTCCTGCGTTTGGCAGACGGCGGACAAATTACCTCCGCTACCCAAAGCAGTGGAAACGCGGGAAATATTAACATTCGTGCTACCAATGTTGAGGTCAGCAGTGCCTTGGTCGATTTCTTTGGTGTTAGTAGCGGGATCTCGGCTACGGTGGGGGCTCGTTCGACGGCTTCGGGCGGGAACATTACCTTAGAAGCCTTACGCCTGCGGGTGTTTGAGGGCGGACAAATTACCGCTTCAACGTTGGGGAAAGGAAATGGAGGACAGATCGACCTCCGAGTCAACGAGATTGAGGTGAGTGGAATTTCCCCAGATGGTGAGGTTGCCAGCAGCATCGCCGCCTTTTCCGTGAGCAATTTTGCTGCCGGTTCGATCGACATTACTGCTGGAAACTTACGAGTCCGAGATGGTGCAGAAATTACGGTCAGCAATACGGGAGGAGGCAATGCCGGAAACCTCAACGCTACCGCTCGCAATATCTTGCTCGATAATGGGGGCAGCCTGCAAGCCGAAGTAAACGGGGGCAGTCAGGGAAATATTAACCTCAACGTTCGCGATTCCTTGATCTTAAGAGGTGGCAGTTCTCTCACCGCGAATGCTACCGGCGCATCTACGGGAGGCAATATTACCCTCGATTCTCCCACCATTGTCGGTCTAGAAAACAGCGACATCATCGCCAACGCTGTCGGCGGCAACGGCGGCAATATTCAAATTAATACCCAAAGCATCTTCGGTTTGGCAAATCGCCCCCAACTTACCCCCACTAGCGACATCACCGCCAGTTCTCAATTTGGTCTTTCCGGCACAGTTACTATTACCAACCCAGAGGTAGATACTCACTCTTTTCTAGTGGAATTGCCACAAAATCTGCTTGACACGAGCGAGCAAATTACCACGGGTTGTGC
>NZ_JBHFNP010000297.1:0-2617 GCF_041929235.1 Microseira sp. BLCC-F43 | reverse complement strand
CATCAATGCACAAGGTCAGGTGGAATTGGTGGCTGATGCTGCTAGTGGCAGCAATTCTTGGGTTTCCCCTACCAACTGTCAGACACTGCCACTATCATCATCGGGTTTACGCAATCCTTAACGACACCTAATATCATGTCCGCGAGAGATCGGTAGTGTATCGATGGCTAATTGCTAATTGCGAGCTTTTCAATTGCCTCCAGCTCAGCCATTAGCGATTAGCTATTAGCAGTTACACAACCGTTGCCAGAGGACATGATATAACGCACAATCGGCGGTTTTCACCGATAACCGTTGAATATACGGGAGCTGACACCAGGGTAATTACTGATGAGGTTGGCGCAAGCAATTGCATAAACTACTGCAACAGTCAAATCGCAATTAGTAGAAGTGGTGCAGGTATAGTGATGAAGCTATGGTGTTTGCAGGGTGTGGCGCTTTGCCTAACGGCAGGCGGCGCATACGCATCGAGCCTATTATGTTCAATGCCAGTGGCAGCGCAAATTACCCCGGATGGCAGTGTGGGGACGACGGTGACGCCAAATGTTGAGATTAAGGGAGTGGGGAGCGCAGTTATCGACGGCGGCACAATTAGAGGCGCTAATTTATTCCACAGCTTCAGCCAATTCCATATTCAAAACGGCAGGGGAGCCTACTTCACCAACCCAGAGGGAATTACCAACATATTCAGTAGAATTACAGGCAATAATCCATCCCAGATCAACGGCATTTTGGGAGTATTAGGTAATGCCAATCTATTCTTACTCAACCCCAATGGCATTATTTTTGGCCCGAATGCCCGATTAGATTTGAACGGTTCATTTATTGGGACGACTGCTAACAGCATTCGTTTTGCCGATAGAGTGGAATTTAGCGCCACGAATCCCTCGACATCACCGTTGCTGACGGTGAGTGTTCCGATTGGCTTGCAGTTTGGGCCAAATCCGGGCAGAATTACCGTGCAAGGGAGCGGACATCGCATCACCGGCGGAGTCTTTGACCCCATAAATCGCAGCAATAATCCCATCGGGTTACAAGTCAGAGCAGGGAATACCCTGGCGCTGATTGGCGGTGAGGTGAACTTCTCTGGTGGCATTGCCGCAGTGGATGGTGGCGGACATCTGGAAGTAGGCAGCGTCAGCGATGGGGAGGTCAGAATCAATCCTACTCTGGCGGGATGGGTGGGAGATTATTCAGCAGTGCGGCAATTCAACAATATCCATCTGGCACAACAATCCCTGCTCGACGCGAGCGGCAGTAGTGATTCGATCCAATTACAAGGACGGAATATTAGTTTAACTGAAGGTTCTGCTGCTTTGATCCAAAACTTGGGTGTGCAACCATCTGGGGGAATTACAGTTAATGCCACGGAGTCGCTTAACCTGACGGGGAATACACCCGATAGTAGTCAGGGTAGTCTAATCAGAATTGAGAATTTAGGGACAGCTCAGACGGGCGATATTACCATCAAAGCAGCGCAGCTATCCGTGCAAAATGGAGGACAAATCTGGAATCTGGCGTTTACTGAAGCACCTGGTGGTAATATTGTAGTCAATGTCGCAGACTCGATTGATGTCGATGGTTTTGCCCCCGCCAATCCAAGCGTTACGTCCGCGATCTTCACTATCGCAAGGAACTCCGGCAACGCAGGTAATATTACAGTCTCGACTGATAAGCTGAGACTTCACAATTCTGGCAATCTTAGCTCTACAACTGTAGGTTCTGGACAGGCGGGAACGATTCGGGTCAATGGGAAAGACTCGATCGAAATCGCTGGCAATCACCCCATCACCTTGACACCGAGTGCAATCGTTTCAGCAACGAGCGGTTCTGGAAATGCCAACAACACCTCGATCAATACGTCCAGATTAGTCGTTCGAGATGGTGGATTGCTAGGGTCTAGCAGTCTCGCTGCGGGTTCAGCAGGTAGCGTGACGATTAATGCTTCCGAATCTGTGGAGGTCACAGGTCGAGCTACCGGATCGATCCTACCTAGCCGCATTGCCTCATTCGCAGAGATTACCGATCCCGCTTTTCAAGCTGCCTTTGGACTTCCTGCCATTCCCAGCGGTGATTCGGGTTCTCTCACGATTAACACACCGTCGTTACGCATTGCAGATGGAGCATATGTCAGCGTCAAAAATGATGGTCCCGGTAGAGCAGGAGATTTGCGGATTAACGCCAACTCGATTTCCCTTGACAACCAAGGCAGCATCACCGCATCAACGGCTTCGGGAAATGGGGGAAATATTCGCTTAAACCGGCAACAAAACCTGCTGATGCGTCGCAATAGCCTAATTTCAGCCACTGCTCTTGGCAATGGTAATGGTGGCAACCTATCGATTAACGCACCAGTCATTGTTGGTTTAGAAAACAGCGACATCGTCGCCAATGCCGTCCGAGGCAACGGCGGCAATATTCAAATTAATACCCAAAGCATCTTCGGTTTGGCAAATCGCCCCCAACTTACCCCTAATAGCGACATCACCGCCAGTTCTCAATTTGGTCTTTCCGGCACAGTTACTATTACCAACCCAGAGGTAGATACTCACTCTTTTCTAGTGGAATTGCCACAAAATCTGCTTGACACGAGCGAGCAAATTACCACGGGTTGTGC
>NZ_JBHFNP010000296.1:0-49646 GCF_041929235.1 Microseira sp. BLCC-F43 | reverse complement strand
AAGTTCCGCGCTCTAAAGAAGTGGGACAAAAAAGAACTCCGATGGATGGATGCCGTCAATCACACCATTAGCAGAAGGATTGTCAGATTTGCTGAATATCTCAATGCTGATGTGGTGATTGAAGATTTAGAATCTTGCCGCCATTCCATGAAGCAGAGCAAAAAGAATCGCTCTGATAGTGGAGAGTCTAGGCATTCTTGGGCGTACTATTCTTTAGAGCAACTTCTTGATTACAAGTTAGCTTTGAAAGGTTTAAAACTAATTAAACGTCCGGCTCCATACACCAGTAAATCTTGTTCAAATTGCGGAACTATTGGTAATAGAAAAGGACACCATTTTAACTGCCCTAACTCTCACTACCACAATGCTGATTTAAACGCTGCTAGAAACCTTTCCAAGTGGGATGGTTTCTCTTGTCAACTAGACCTAAAGAAGGATGCTGCTTTAATGGTTTCATCTGGTTTAGTTGATGGGTTGCTTGGCACAACCCCTAACTTGATGAAAGATATTCCCTCTAGTAGGGAATGTCTGTAGATGCAAGAATCCGCGTCGATTTATCGCGCGGAGTGTCAAAAAAGCGCATATAAGTTTGGTTGTATTGTCAAGCGACATCAGCCTCGGCTTTGCTATCTTAGAAGTAAAGCCATTTATTGTGTTAGCGGTGCATCGGCGCGATCGCCTACCACCATTTTCCCGCTCCTGGGGCGTAATATAGCAGCGAGCGGTTAAAATCTTTGTATAGCTTGCTACCATTGCCTCCCCGCTCGCCAGGGAAAATATAGTAAGCGATCTGAGGATAAATTGGCCTGCAATTTTTGCCCAGTCTAATATTATAGCAAAAAATGCTCTACTTCGATAGATAGAATTTTAATCTGCCCCGCGCTCTATGCGAAACCCTGGGAATTTTGTTATTATCCTATATCAAATTTGAGAAAAGATTGGGCTGTAACGCAGCAATTTTTTAATAATTCGATAAAACGCCACTGCCGCTTGACAAATCTATGCAAATCCATTTGACTGACCGACAACAACAAGTTCTTTGGGCAACAGTACGTCACTACATCGCAACGGCAGAACCCGTGGGATCGAAGGCGTTAGTAGACGAATATAACCTGAGCGTTAGCCCAGCGACGATTCGCAACGCGATGGGCGTTTTAGAAAAAGCAGGTTTGTTGTATCAACCCCATACGTCAGCGGGACGGGTTCCCTCGGACTCTGGTTACCGCATTTATGTAGACCAACTGATTACGCCTTCAGAACCGCTAGCACGTCAGGTGGAACAGTTGTTACAAGATCGGTTGCAGCAAAAAAATTGGAGTTTGGAGGCACTTTTGCAGGGTGCTGCTCAAATTCTGGCGACAATCAGCGGTTATATTACCCTGATCACGATGCCTCAGAGTCGGACTAACAAATTGCGGCATTTGCAACTGGTGCAAATTGAGACGGGAAGGGTGATGCTGATTGTGGTAACAGAGCATTATGAAACCCAATCGGTGTTGATGCAATTACCCCATACCGAAGATAAAGCCCAACTCGATCAGGAAATTTTAGATAGAGAGTTGCAGATTCTGTCTAACTTTTTGAATAGTCAGCTAAGGGGAAAAAGTCTTTCTGAGATTGCTTCCTTAGACTGGACTCAAGTGGATCGGGAATTTCAACAATATGCCGAATTTCTAAAAAATTTACTAGCAGAAGTCATTTTAAGGTTTCAACCAAGCGCTGGCGGCACGCAAATTCTGATTCGCGGCGTATCGGAGGTGTTGCGTCAACCAGAATTTTCCGAATTGCAGCAAGTACAAACGCTGATCCACCTATTGGAAGAAGAGCAAGAGCAGTTGTGGCCTGTAATATTTGAATCACCTGCTACCAAAAAGTTAGGAAAGCGCGTAACGGTGCGAATTGGCGCGGAAAATACTCTAGAACCAATTCGCACTTGTACGCTGATTTCTGCTACTTATCGGCAAGGTGCGATGCCGGTAGGAAGTGTAGGGGTTTTGGGACCAACGCGGATGGTTTATGAGAATGCGATCGCTGTAGTAGAAGCTGCGGCAGATTATCTATCTGAAGCGTTAAGTTAATTTTTTGAACCGCAGAGACGCAGAGAACGCAGAGAAGGAGGAGTGTGGTTAGAAAAGTTGCTTTTTGGTTATTGTGGGTTGGTTTTGTGGGCTACGCTTTTTTGTTAGCGCCTCCGAATCAACCAGATACTCCTGAGTTGATTCAAAATCTTTCTACGGGTAATTGGCAAGGGATTAATTCTTTGGTTGTCTCTCTGTTTAATATTATGGGCGTTTGGCCTATGATTTATGCTTGTCTGCTGTTGGCGGATGGTAGGGGACAAAAGTTACCTGCTTGGTTGTTTACAGGTTTGTCGTTTGGGGTGGGTGCTTTTGCGCTATTACCTTATTTAGGGTTGCGCGAACCGAATCGGGGGTTTGTTGGTAGTAAGAATATTACTCTGAAGATACTCGACTCGCGGTTTACGGGTTTTATTTTAACTCTGGTTACGGTTGGGCTTGTTGTTTATGGTTTGCGCGATGGTAATTGGGGTGATTTTATCCAACAATGGAGGAGCGATCGCTTCATCCACGTAATGAGTTTAGATTTTTGTCTGCTATCTCTATTATTCCCTGGGATGTTAGGAGATGATATGGCGCGGCGAGGCATGAAAAATCCGCTAGTTTTTTGGGGAGTATCCCTGATTCCTTTATTTGGACCTCTTGTCTATCTTTGCTTGCGTCCTTCGTTGCCAGAATCTTCAACAGAGGTAGAAGCAGAAACTGTTGCTAGCACCACACGCTAAGTGGTAAAAGCAAAGGGAGAGGGTTTTTCCTCTCTCTTGTGGTATATTTTTTAAACTTAACTAAAGACAGATATAAGCATTTATAGATTTACTTTATTATTCATTTATAACCTTGCATATGTCCGTTCTCCAGCCTGCGATCGCAAGTCGCAGGCTCCTACTTATAGAGGTTTGCACTCGAATGAGGTACACCATCAACAGCAGTGTGCGGGCTGCCATTTTTGCTGCCGCTACACTTGCCTTGCGCGATAACGCTTTACCTAACGCGGCTGCAAGCCGCTGTAATCAGCCAGCCGGGGCGGGTTTAACGAAATATTTCGTGTTTCCAGTGAATGGTTGGTAAAACCCGCCCCTACTATACACACTCTTTGCTACCGAAAATGATATAATTACTTCCCGATTACCAATTACCCATTACCCATTACCAATATGACTATAAAAATTGCACTGTGGTTGATTTGGATAGGATTTATTGGCTATATTCTGTTTCTCTCTCCCCCTTCTCAACCAAGTACAGTTAAATTGCTTAAAAACTTATTTACAGGAAATTGGTTAGAAATTAATCCAATTATTTTATCATTATTCTCGCTGATTGGCATCTGGATACAAATCTACAGTTGTCTGATTTTCGCTGATGGCAGGATGCAAAAAATTCCGGCATGGCCTTTTGTTTTGGCGTCCACTGCAACGGGAGTGATTGGCTTAATACCTTATTTAGCTTTACGGGAATCGAATCAAGAATTTTCTGGTAAAAAAGACGCTTTTCTCAAGCTGCTAGATTCGCGCTGGACTGGTGTTGGCCTCGCTTTAAGTACGGTTGTTTTACTCGGTTATGCTTTACTGTTTGGCAACTGGGGAGAGTTTTTTTACCAGTTCCAAACTTCTCGATTTATTAATGGTATGACTTGGGCTTTTTGTCTGTTTGGTTTATTATTTCCAACGCTGCTGGGCGATGATATGGCGCGGCGAGGTTTCCAAAATTCGCTACTTTTTTGGACTTTCTCACTGCTGCCTTTAATTGGTTCGGTGGCTTATATATGTTTGCGTCCTCCTTTAGAAGAAACGAGTGCTAAAACTGCGCCAGAAGCTTTCGCATAAAAAATTATGGTCAGGAAACTTGCCTTGTTTTTCATCTGGATAACCTTCGTAGGTTATACAATCTGGTTAGCACCCCTCGACCAACCAGATACATGGCCTATTGTCAAGAATTTGCTAACCTTCCAGCTGGCAAAAGTTAATGCAATTCTGGTGGCAATATTTTGGCTGATGGGCGTTTGGCCTATGATATATGCTTGCCTGATGTTTTTTGATGGCAGAATGCAAAAGTTTCGCGCTTGGCCTTATTTTATTGGCTCGAACGGAACCGGAGTTATCTGTCTAATGCCTTATTTGATTTTACGTCAACCCAATCAAAAATTATCCGGCACAAAAGATAAGTGGCTCGAAATTTTAGATCGACGTTCAACCGGAGTTACCCTGCTTTTAACTACCATTGGTTTGATTGCCTATGGGATAATTGCTGGAGATTGGCAAGATTTTGTCTTGCAGTTTCAAACTACGGCATTTGTTCACCTGATAAGTCTAGATTTTTGTTTGATGTGTTTGATATTTCCCCTCACATCGCTATTCGATGATGATATGGCGCGTCGGGGGATTCACGATGCTAGAATTTTTTGGACAGTGGGACTAATTCCGCTGTTTGGGCCATTGTTTTATCTTTGCTGGCGTCCCTCTTTAACAACAAAACTAGAGATGCGATCGCGCAGCGTCTCCGAACCGGAATCCCTCGCACCTCTAGGCTCTTAAAAAAAACCGAATTTGTAACAATTATACCAGAATTCCTAAAAATGCCGATGGAACTGGTAACGGCTGGGTTTGGCTAGGTATTGTAAAGATATGTAAAAGTTTAAAACTAAAAAAATACGGAAAGCTTTTCGGGAAAACCGTTTAGTCTGACTAAATTGATTATTAGGAGCCAATGGTCAACCAAGTGTGATGCTTGGCTGGGAATGAGTAAATACTCATGACTCGCTTAATACTGTTTGCAAATAACATCCTTGGTATAGCTAATGACTGAATCTGCCTTGCATCAGGAGATACGCACCGAATCGAGTACCAGCCCAAAAGATTGGATTCGTCGCTTTGTGTGGAAGATAGCGATCGCGACGCTACTATTGATGGCAGTCGGCAGCGCGACGCGGGTGATGAATGCCGGGTTGGCTTGTCCGGATTGGCCTTTGTGCTATGGTCAGTTAGTACCTTCGCAACAACTGATGAACCTCCAGGTATTCCTGGAATGGTTTCATAGACTCGATGCGGCGTTAATTGGGGTGAGCGCGATCGCGTTAGTTGGCTTATCCTGGTGGTATCGCCGTCAGCTACCTGGCTGGATGCCCGGTGCGTCAATATTTGCCTTGGGATTGATTGTATTCCAAGGCGTGTTAGGCGGACTCACGGTTACCCAATTGCTGCGATTTGACATCGTCACCGCCCACTTGGGATGTGCGCTATTATTCTTCATCACCCTGCTAGTAATAGGCATGGCGCTACTTCCCTACAAAGGCACCCGAAGTGTTGGTAAGCTACCTTGGATCGGCTTAACCGCCGCGATTTTAGTTTACCTGCAAAGCTTACTAGGAGCGCTAGTAGGTTCGCGCTGGGCGCTGCACCAATGCTTCGGCGCATCGGAGTTATGTGCGGTAATGAACAGCCACATCATCGGCGTGTTTCCGGCAACTATAGCAACTTTGGCAGTAGTAATTTTGGCATGGCGAACCCCCGCACTTCATCCCATGCTGCGTAACTTGTCTAAACTTACCGCTTTGTTGCTAATTGCACAAATAGTTTTGGGAATTGCGACTTTCCGCTTACACCTGCAAGTAGAAATCCTCACAGTTTCTCACCAAGCAGTAGGTGCAGCATTATTGGGTTCCCTGGTGGCATTTACCGTACTAGGACTGCGAGATTTAAAAGAATTTCAGATTTGAGATTTCAGATTTGAGATTTTAGATTCAATTTGCTTCTTAAATCTGCAATCTCCAATCTACAATCTGCAATTCCACAAGTTTTGTTTCACACGAGAAGGATGTAACCGTAATGATAGGGACTAGCTTTGCCCGCCAACATGAAAACTTTCTACAAGTCATTCAAAGCTATTACCAGCTAACCAAACCGAGGATTATTCCCTTACTGTTAATTACAACTTCTGCCAGCATGTGGATGGCGTCGGATGGGCGAGTAGACCCGGTGTTGCTAATAGTAACTCTTTTGGGTGGAACTTTAGCAGCGGCTTCGGCGCAGACGCTCAATTGTATCTACGATCGCGATATTGACTATACAATGGAGCGCACCCGCCATCGCCCGATTCCTTCTGGTAGGGTGCAGACGAGGGATGCATTGTTGTTTGCGATCGCACTCGCTACGCTTTCTTTCACCTTACTAACTGTGTTTGCCAACTTGCTAGCGGCGTTGTTAACAATGTCGGGTATAGTTTTTTACATGCTCATCTACACCCACATGCTCAAACGCCACACGCCCCAAAATATTGTCATTGGTGGTGCGGCGGGTGCAATTCCTGCTTTGGTAGGATGGGCAGCAGTGACGGGTAGTTTAAGTTGGTCAGCGTGGATGCTGTTTGCGATCGTATTTATTTGGACGCCGCCCCATTTTTGGGGATTGGCGTTGATGATTAAAGATGACTACGCCAAAGTTGGAATTCCGATGTTACCAGTAGTAGAAGGTGAAGTAGAAACAACTCGCCAAATCTGGATTTACACCTTAATTTTGGTGCCATCAACCCTATTGCTAATTTATCCTTTGGGTACCGCAGGTGTTGTTTATGGACTGATTGCCGTTACTCTGGGATGGAAATTTATCCAAAAAGCTTGGCAACTGTTGCAAAATCCAGTTGATAACACGTCAGCGCGGTCGGTGTTTAAATACTCGATTATCTACATGATGCTGCTGTGTTTAGGACTGGTGATTGATAGTTTGCCAGTGACTCGCTGCATGACAGCTAGCATCGCTCAAAATGTGGATACGCTAATTAGCACGATTTCGATACTGCAATAGTCAGACGATATTTTATCGTCGCTGTTTCCCGCTTGGTTGTTTACCAAGCGGGTTTTATTATTTGGAGGGGGCGGGTTGATATAAATTGTCGATTATTGGTAGAGATTCTTGGTAAAACCCGCCCCTACAATACACTTGAACAAAATTCCGATAATATCCTGTTGGGCGCGCCAAGTTTTGCATAATAGATGGTGTTGTAGGGGCGGGTTTTACGAGAGATATTTGCCACCAGCGCAATGGATTAATAAACCCGCCCCTCGCTTATGCAACCCATGCACCCGGACATAATATAAGATAGGGTTAGCGATCGCAACCGCAATCCTCACCCGCCAAGGTAGTTATGACTGAAGAATTAGTCCACCTCAGATTGAGCATTTTAGAAAGTAATTTTGAAGAGGCTTTAGCAATTGTAGATCAGTTAGAAGCAATGAGCAGACAGGCAATCTTGCGTAATATTCAATCATTTTTAGATCGAATGATGATGCATTTAATTAAAAATCAAGTTGAGCAAAAATTAACTAATTATTGTGCTGCCTCAATCCTAGCTTCCGTCATCGGCATTAAACGTTTGAATCTCAAGGCGAATAAAACTTTTTACTACATCCAAAGAGATGAATGGGATGCCATCCTGGAAGAATCGCTAAAGCTGGCAATTACTTATGCCAGTGTGGACACGATGAATGGACAATTAAGTCCATTTCAGTTATCAGAATTAGTTGATAAAACTCAAATAAACCTTGCTGCTGAGAAATTGATCGATCTAACTTATGTTTATTCAACTAGAGATTTAGCTGAGATCGTCCCTAATTTTTTAGCACAATTACCTGGTGGAGAAGATTGGAAGCAAGGGAAGCGATGAGTTAGCAGCAACCAATACCCTATCCCCTTGTAGCGAGGAATAAGGCGGGTAGAGCGTTAGTTTTTCACTAAAACGGGGAATTCTATGGAACGAGCGCGAATCACATCGTGCTGTGTCCGATTGTAGTAGAAACCCCGTATCTATGAAAAAGCAACAAAATAAATTCAGTCACCTGACTGCAAAAGAAAGAGTTTATCTGTCATTCCCAGCACAGCTTTTGTTAGATAAAAACCTATTTCAAGGTAAGGTTCTAGACTTTGGTTGTGGATTTGGTAATGATGTGACAATCTTGCAAAATAAAGGATTTGATATTACAGGTTATGACCCTTATTATTTCCCGCAATACCCTAATGAAAAATTCGACACCATTATTTGCTTTTACGTTTTAAACGTTTTGTTTCCTGAAGAACAAGCGAATGTTATCATGCAAATTGCACATCTGTTGAAACCGGGAGGCAAAGCGTATTATGCAGTCAGAAGGGATATAAAAAAAGAAGGTTTCCGAGAACATTATATTCACAAAAAGCCTACATATCAGTGTATCGTTAAACTTCCTTTTAAGTCAATATATTTAAATGAAATGTGTGAAATTTACGAATACATGCATTATAACCATCAAAGAAATTCAACTAATAATTGCATATTTTGTAACCCTTATAAAAATCTAACCATATTAACAGAGTCAGCGACAGCTTATGCGATGTTCGATGGTTATCCTGTGAGTAAAGGGCATGTGTTGATCGTACCGAAGCGTCACGTTGCCAATTATTTTGAATTGCCGTTTAAAGAACAATCTGCCTGCTGGTATATGGCGAATAAAGTGCAAGAGATTTTGACCAAAGAATTTCAGCCTGATGGGTTTAATGTGGGAATAAATATCAATAAAGATGCAGGTCAGACTAGGAAGCACGCTAGCATTCATATTATCCCGCGTTACCAAGGTGATGCGGAGGGTAATAAAGGCGGAATCAGATGTGTGATTCCTAAAAGAAGAAACGAGTAATTAAAAGTGAGGAAGTGAAGAAAATATTCATGATAAAATGTAAGAAATTAGGACTCAACACGCGGGCCAAAAACAAAGGTGATGCATCAATATCGCGACTACAAACCCACGATTTTTCGGCTCGCCCCTTGTTTTTTTGCGTAAGTCCTGAAATTTGGATGCGATCGCCTTCGCGTAACGCACGACGGTTAACCGCACGGCGACTGTTCTATCGCTTCTTTACACTGGTTGTCTATTCCCATGACAGATACATCGAGCAAAATCAAAGCTTTTGTTGACTATGTTTGTTCTTTGAAGGGAGATGAAAAAGGTGAGGCTCAAGTATTTTGCGATCGCCTGTTTCAAGCATTTAACCATGCAGGTTACAAGGAAGCGGGAGCGGAACTAGAATTTCGAGTCAAAGCCAAGGGAAAATCTACAAAATTTGCCGATCTGTTGTGGCGACCAAGGTTACTTCTGGAGATGAAAAAGCGCGGCGAAAAGTTAGAGAAGCACTATCAACAAGCATTTGAATACTGGCTAGAGTTGGTTCCTCAGCGTCCAAAATATACGGTTCTTTGCAATTTCGATGAGTTTTGGATTTATGACTTTGATACCCAACTACGGGAACCTGTAGATCGCATTAGCTTAGAAGAGTTACCTAACCGCTTTACCGCATTCAATTTTCTCTTTCCTGAAAACCGCAAACCCTTATTTAATAATAATCAAGTTGATGTTACGCGCAAAGCCGCTGATGATGTGGCACAGGTATTTAATCGGTTAGTAGAACGAGGGGAAGATACAGCGATCGCGCAACGGTTTATACTTCAGTGTGTTATCTCCCTGTTTGCAGAAGATATTGACTTGTTACCGAGGGGATTGTTTACCGAATTTTTAGAAGATTGTCGAGCTAATAAGTTTAGTTCCTACGATTTAATTGGGGGATTATTCCGACAAATGGGAAGCGATCGCCCTGCACCCAAAGATAGTCGTTATCGAGATGTTCCCTATTTCAATGGTGGCATCTTCTCAACTGTTGAACCCATCTCCCTCACTAGAAATGAAATCGATTTGCTAGCAACCGCAGCATCGCAACGCTGGTCAAAGGTGGAACCTGCTATTTTTGGCACGTTATTTGAGGGCAGCTTGGGTAAAGAAGAACGTCATGCCTTGGGCGCTCATTATACCAGCGAAGCTGACATTCAAAAGGTAGTCTTGCCAACGATTGTACGACCCTGGCGCGAGCGGATCGAGGCGGCTAAAACCTTAAAAGACTTACTGGCACTGCGACAGGAATTAATCAACTTTAAGGTACTAGATCCTGCCTGTGGTAGCGGAAATTTTCTCTACATTACTTACCGAGAACTCAAGCGACTGGAAGCGCAACTACTGGCAAAAATTCACGCAGAATTTGGCGGGCGGAAAGCAGGCAGTATCGGTACGATGTCTTTGGTCAAAACGACTCAGTTTTACGGTATTGACATCAAACCGTTTGCGGTAGAACTGGCAAAAGTAACTCTGATGCTAGGGAAAAAGCTGGCACTAGATGAGGAAAATCAGTTGCTCAACGTAGCGCAAATGAGCTTACCTCTAGAACTCGATCGCGCCCTTCCTCTCGATAACTTGGAGCAAAATATTCGCTGTGATGATGCTCTGTTTTGTGATTGGACAGAGGCAGACGCAATTATTGGTAATCCACCTTACCAATCAAAAAACAAGATGCAACAAGAGTATGGATCCGCCTATGTGCGCCGAGTCCGAGCCAAATATCCCGGAGTACCTGGACGGGCAGATTATTGTGTCTATTGGTTTCGCCGTGCCCATGATGAATTGAAACCAAACAAACGCGCCGGATTGGTTGGTACAAACACCATCCGCCAAAACTATTCCCGCGAAGGTAGCTTAGATTACATTGTGAGTAATGGCGGCACAATTACCGAAGCAGTTTCTACCCAAGTTTGGTCAGGCAACGCTGTTGTCCATGTGTCGATTGCTAACTGGATCAAAGGCGAACAACCAGGCAAAAAGAAACTCTTCACCCAACTTGGTGATGATAAAGACAGCCCTTGGGAAATTGTAGAACTAAATACAATCAATTCATCCCTGTCTGCAAAACTTGATGTTACTCAAGCCAAGAAACTTCTGATAAATGCCAACTCGGACGCTTGTTATCAAGGACAAACACATGGACATGAAGGATTTTTACTGACTCCAAATGAAGCGGCTGCCATGATGCGACAGTCGAAAAACAATATGGAAGTTATTTTTCCTTACTTGATTGGAGAGGATTTACTCTCAGAGAAACCTCCATTACCACAAAGATATGTTATTGACTTGCATCCCCGTGATGTTTTTGCTGCTAGTAAATATTCTGCACCCTTCAATAGAATTCAAGAGCTTGTATTACCAACTCGCCAAAATGCTGCTAAAGAAGAGGCAGAACGCAACAACGAGGCTTTAAAGGATAACCCAAAAGCCAAGGTTAATCGTCATCATCAAAATTTTATGGCAAAATGGTGGTTGCTTTCATATCCTCGGGCTGAATTAATGCAAAAAATTGCCAATTCATCTCGTTATATCGCTTGTAGTAGAGTTACAAAACGACCTGTGTTTGAGTTTATCGATCCTAAAATCAGACCCAGCGATGCTCTACAAGTCTTTCCGCTATCTGACGATTACTCGTTTGGAATTTTGCAATCTGGAATTCATTGGGAATGGTTTAATCAGCGATGTTCAACCCTAAAACGGGATTTTCGTTACACCTCCGACACAGTTTTTGATTCCTTCCCCTTTCCGCAATCCCCCACACTGCCACAAGCTAAAAAAGTTGCAACAGCAGCCGTCAAATTGCGGCAGTTACGATGCCAGGTGATGAAGGAAAACCAGTGGAGTTTGCGCGAACTGTATCGCACCTTGGAATTACCGGGAGATAACCCGCTTCGCAAGGCACATGCAGAACTGGATGCAGCCGTGCGGGAAGCTTACGGCATTAAAGCCAAGGAAGATCCACTAAAGTTTTTGCTCGAATTGAATTTTGAGGTAGCAGCGCGAGAAGCTAAAGGGTTACCCGTTGTCGCTCCCGGTTTGCCGCCTGTCGTGAAAAATGCCAGTGAGTTTATTACAGAGGATTGCGTCAAAATGCCAGAATCATATTAACTAACGTAAGTTGCTAGTTACATCCAACGACGCTGGTAATGGGTAATGGGTAATGGGTAATTGTCAGGGTTCAAGCACCAATGAATCCAATTACCAATTACCTATTACCAATGACCACCGCCAAAGCTTATAACTAGCAACTTGAGTTCACTAGAGGAACCCGCGATGATTGCCACCCCCGAAACCCCACAAAAAATGACCGTTGACGAATACTTGGAATGGGAAGCGAGACAAGAAATTCGTCATGAATACGTCAACGGCGAAATCTTCGCCATGACTGGAGGCTCGATTCCCCATAATGATATTACCCTTAACTTGTACAGAGCCTTACGACACCATCTGCGTCCAAGAGGCTATCGGATTAATGTTTCCGATGTTAAACTCCAACTAAGCAGCAGTAGCGCATACTTTTATCCCGATGTTATTGTCAGTTGCGACCCCCAAGACCTCAACTCGCGCAAATTCATCCAATATCCCAAACTGATTGTCGAAGTTCTTTCCCCAAGTACAGAAGCAAAAGATCGCGGTAAGAAATTCACCTATTGTCGCACCATCCCCACTCTGCAAGAATACGTCTTAATTGAATCAGAAAAAATTGCAGTTGATTGCTATCGTCGGGGAGAAGGCAAAATGTGGTTATACTATCCTTACACTGCTGGAGATATTATTAGTTTAGATAGCATTGAATTGCTGTACGAAGGAGTTATATTTGAGGGTGAGGAGTGAGGCAGCAATCCCAGTACGCCATTTTTTAAGACAATCGCTACAACAAAAATTCGTTATTCTATCGGTGTTCTCAACCCAGATATAGCCATGTACGCCGTAATTTCACGAGACAAAATCCAACTCCCCCCCGGAACCGTGGTGCGAATGCCTGGAACCTGGCAAGACTACTGTGCCTTGCGCGATAGCCGGGGTGATGGCTCGATTCCCCGCATCAAGTATCGCGATGGAGAAATTTTACTTATGAGTCCCATCGCTAGACATGGACGCGAAGCCAATATTCTGGCAGATATTGTTGAAGCCTTACTAGATAGCAAAAATCGTAACTACGAAGCCTTTACCCCTATTACAATGGACATCCCTGAAGAAGGAGGAATTGAGCCAGATTACTGCTTTTATATTGATAATTGGCAAACCGCCGTAGGCAAAGATCGGATTGATTGGCAAACCGATCTTCCCCCCGATTTGGCGATCGAAATTGATGTCACCACCTATACCGCCGCCGCCGATTATCTGCCCTACAAAGTCCCGGAAGTTTGGTTGTTCAAAAAAAGCGATCTAAAAATTTACAGTCTGCAAGAGGAAAGCTATCAACTGCAACCTAAAAGCCGCTATTTCCCAGAAATCGACTTGCCAACAAAGATCGCACAAGTGCTGCAAGTAGCATCCCAACAGGGAACCGGAGTTGCTCTGCGAGAATTCCGCCAGAGATTAACTGATTCATGATTTATTGCAATTATGTGGGTTTTACACAATTCGTGTGTAGTCTATGGAGCGGCGTAAGTTTAGGAATTGAAACCTTGCGGTTTTATCTGCTGTAATGGCGTGTTAGACTGCAACTGCGGTACAATTAATAATTAGACCTACTCAGCCCTGCCACTAATGAATAGTCCCTGTGGATCTACCCCATCAAGCGGGAAATGCTCTAACAGGTTATCTCGTATTTGGTTCCATCTACCAATACCTCGAGTTTGTGTAAAACTTAGATAGAGCTATACTTGCGGTATAGATACTTTATGAAAATAGAATCTATTACAGTTCAAAATTTCAAACGATTTGACAATCTTGAGGTTTCTTTCAAGAATAAGACTCTTCAGGAGGTTACTAATCGCTTCCTTATTTTGGGTGACAATGGCACAGGTAAGACAACTCTCTTACAGGCAATTGCTCTTCCGCTAGCACTAGCTACTAAACAAATTAAAACAGTATCTGAATTTGATTGGATAGGTTTTTTGCCCGGCCGTTTTTGGATTTGGGGTTCTCCACATATTGAACTGCAAATCTCATTTGAGGATGAGGAAATTGAAGCAACACGTTCAGTAGCTAGAAGATGGTATGAGACACAACCAGTTGAATTCCGTTCTCAGGATTTTGTTGAACCTGGTAAGAGGCGTTCACTTAATTTAACTCTAAATGGTGAATATTGGAAAGTAGGAGAAGATAATAACCTTGAAGATCGCTCTCAGTTCCAGGGGCGTTACTATGCTCAAAGATTATTGAGAAGCGATCCATCTATTCGCTCAGAGTTTTCTAAACTACCTGGTATATTCTGGTTTGATCAGTTTCGGAATCTTGGTTCAAATCCACTTCCTGAGAGTAGCGGAGATGGATTAAGAGAACGTAATGCTGGAATTTCATTTGAGCTAGGAGTAGGACGCTTACGCCAGTATTTAATTGAATGGCAGCAAAGGCAACGAGAACCTCAAAGAAACAACTCGGTTGACTATCTGAGACAATTAGAAACTCTCTACAAAAAAGTTTTTCCTGATCGTTCATTTATAGGGATGGAACATCAACCTAGTAATGATTCACCCACTGAAATGAATACTTATTTTACGCTCAATGATGGACATCGAACTTATGACATTGTTGAGATGTCAGCAGGAGAGCAGGCAGTTTTTCCGATGCTCTATGAGATTGTTAGACAACAAATTGCATACTCCATTGTCTTAGTTGATGAAATTGATCTGAACCTTCATCCACCAGCAGCCCAACTCTTAGTTAATCAACTTCCAAAAATTGCTCCTACTTGTCAATTTATATTTACAACACATTCTGAGGCTGTAAATGATGTGATTGGGGAAGAAGAGACTTACCGCCTTCCGGGAGGTTCTCTGTGTCTGTAAATATTCTTTACTCTGAAGGAGGCAAAAATAGTCCTGATATTCGTGTTTTATTAAATATCTTGTCTGGAATATGCACCGTCAGACCTGCTGGGAGTAAATATGGAATTGACCGACAGATTCTCTTTATCAAGCAGGAAAACCTTTTACCTAGTTCTGTCGTAGCCGCTCTCAAGGATAGAGATTTTGATAGTGATGAATCACCACCTGTCAATTCTCCTCGGAATTGGTTAGCCAGAGTTCATAATCAGAATATTCAGGTGGGCTGGTCTTGGGAAAGAAAAGAGATTGAAAATTATTTAATTGATCCTGAAGTTGTATCACATGCACTGGGTTCCAAAGCTCCGCCAATTGAGGACTACCGTGCCGCACTCGAAGAATCAGCCAAAACTATTGCAGATTATACTGCCGCTAGAATTGCACTATCTCTCTCGCGTCAACCACTTTTACCACTTAATAACTGTTGGGGGAATATGGGAGGTCAACACCCATTTCCAGATCGCCTAACTGAGTCGGATTGTCGTGTTGGCATAACAGATGTTGTTCGTCAATATGAGCAAGCTCAGATAATTCGGGAAGATGATGTATTGGGTTCTTTTGAGCAGTTACTTTCTATGTGTCGTGTTGGTGGTGTCAGGTTTCAAAATTTTCTGACGTTCTTCTCAGGTAAAGATTTACTTTGTGGAATGAGATCGGCATTAATAGGTTGGGGTCTGGGAGAACCTTTCGTTTTTCGAGAGCGGATTGTCAAAGGTATTGAAAACTCAACGGAGAACGTTTCTTCTTGGATTCCAGAGTGGCATCAGCTTAGACAAGTAGTTCAAAACTTCAGTCCTTGACAGTTTTGCTTCACATGAGTTTTTAGCAAATACTTGTATGGAAGAAACCGAAGATATCGAAGGCAATTTTATTAGCAATCAACGCGATATCTTTCATAAAAATAGCTCACCTATTCAGTTTTGCAATCATTTCATTCCGAGCATATCCATTCAACTTCCGAAATATTTTCCTGTTGGTTTTCTTCAATCAGAGCGCTTTACACCTGCCAAAATAAATGCGATCGCTTCTTCTGTATGTTCTTCAATCATTTCTGGACTAAGCCTATCTATATCTGGCGTTAAATGTCGCCAATTTTCATGCACTGTGAAGTAAAACAGGCAAACACTTAAAATATAAGTCAGCGCCAAAAATGGTTTCATCTGACGAAAACATCCTTCTGCCATACCTTGTTCTAGCACCTTGAGCAGATGTTCGTGTAAGCTTAAAACGTTGCACTCTTTGAAATAAATTCCTTGATTTTGGCTTGCTTCTTGAAACCACAGCATTTGACGTTGAGGATTCTGCGCTTCGTTTGCGATCGCAAGGCGAACGATCTGCTTCAGCGCTTCTTCAGGAGACAATCCCTCCAAATTCAACTGTCCAAGCTTGGTCTGGACTTCATCTACCGGACGTTGTAAAACTGCCCGATACAAGCTTTCTTTGTTCTCAAAATAGTAGTGAAGTGTTGCAGTTGTTACCTTAGCACGAGAAGCGATCGCACTCATTCGCGCACCGTTTAACCCATGCCGTGAAAATTCTTGCTCTGCGGCATCCAAAATTTGCTGCTGTGTCATCTCGGCATCTCGGAATGGGCGGGTTGATTTCGCTACTCGCTTACTGGGTCGAACCACGGCATCTTAACTCATTGTTTGCCTTTCTATCGTACCAAAAAGCTACTTAAACTGATGATATTCATTGTTATTATTGACAAATTTACAAGGTCTTGATAAACTTACTGATTAATTAGTAAGTTTAATTTTACGGTTATGAAGCAATTGCAAGGCGCACCGTGGCTCTTGGCACATCGTTCCATGCTGAAGCCGAATCAGCCGATGAAAGTTTCTCTATTGGGTAACGATTATGTGCTTTGGCAAGACAGTCATGGCATGATTAGCGCCTTGCCGAATGCTTGTCCTCATATGGGCGCAATGTTATCAGAGGGTTGGTGTGTGAATAAACCCGATGGCAGTAGTGCAATCGCCTGTCCTTTTCATGCATTAGAATTCGATTCTTCGGGTTGCACAGTTTTACCCGGTTCCAATAAACAAACCAAATCGATCCTGCAACCATTAGAGTTAATCGTTCAGGGAGATTTTATTTGGTCTTATGGTGGATATGAACCGAAAATTCCTATTCCCTCAATTATGAATGAAATTGCGGCAGAATACGAGTTTATTGGAGTGACAGGAGAACGCAGTCTGCCAACAGATATTCTGAGTTTGCTGTTAAATATGCACGATTACAATCATCAAAACGGCACTCATCGAGAATTATTTGAAATCGCAGAAGTGCAGGTGAAAAAATTTATCGACGAAGGGTTACATTCTCATGCTTACTTGTCACAACCTAGAAAGCAACCTAAGTGGCGCGACATTCTGAAAAACCCCGGTCAACTGGCGATGCCAAAGGTGCTGGAAGCACACCTAGAAAACTTTTTCCCGTTCATGGGATTGCTGCATGGTGAAGATAAATTGTTGAGCCTGAAGGAATGCCATTTTTACCTTCCAGAAGCCGAGAATCAATCTCGCATATTTGTGTTGATGTATATGAAGGCTCATTCTGCGATCGCGCACTTAATCAAAGGCAATTTGCTGAAGTTGATTGATGTGGTTGTAGAACAAGACGCAAAGATTTTGAGTAAGATTTACGCCAATACACCACAGCGGATAAAGTTGAACAATGAAGTGGGAATGGATTGGGTAAAGCGCAATTTTGATAATTTTCCCACAGTCGTAGAACCAAATTTATCTCGGTAATTGCGGCTCTCCCGTACTTAGTGCGATAATTTTTATAGCAGTTTGCGACTTAGTGGAATACAGCCCTTGGGGCTTTGTTTGTCAAGCGCGCAGCATTAATGCTGCGCGCTTGACAAACAGAGCAACGCAAGACAAGGGCTATTAACTTATGCAAAATAAAGTGTATTCTATCAAGTCGCAAACCGCTATAATCAATAGATTTCGACCATATCTCTTGTGGGATAGGCGACACGAGCAGTCAAAGAGTTTCTTTTTTGGAGAGGTCTATTTCACCTAGTTTGAGTTGAGGGTCGCGAAACCCAACATGGTAAGCTTGGATAGTTGGGTTTCGTACCTCAACCCAACCTACAAGTCTCATGCATAGATGCTAATGGCTAATGGCTAATGGCTAATATCAGGAAAAATGCTATATTAGCAATTAGCAATTAGCAATTAGCAAAATTTATGGATATCTCAGAAGATTATGAATTGAGTAACCTAGATTTTTACAGAAAAAATCATGGGTTACAGCTTTATTACAATTGGGCGGGGGAAGTTTGGTGGCAAGAATCACAAGACTTGCCCAAAGAGAAATTATTCTCCATTATTGGCATGAATGCGACCAAAGTATTCATCAAACCCGATACCGAATCTGGCGAAGTGGGGTATCGGATAAATCGAGAAATCGGTTTATTTTGCGACCCTTTGACGCAAGAAATTATGCATTATTGGCAGCCGCCCCAAGCAAGTCAACCTGTACCTGTGGTTCATATTGCTAACCGAATTGTACAAGGTGCTGTTAAAGAAAAGAAGTTTATTATTCCTGGGGGTCAAGCATATCTCACCTCGGTGCTAGAAATTCCCTTGGAATATCCGCATCCTTTAGCCGGAAATCCTCAATACATGGAGTATTGCCCTGGCGAAAAATTCCAGGGAGTTGAGTATTTTACCTCCCATATTTGCCGCCCCGGTGTTGCGGATATTCCACCTGCTAAATGGGCGAGAGATTGTCCCTGGATGCCTTGGATGAAGTTAGGATACGGTAATCCAGCACGATTGAGATTTGAAACAACCATATCGAGGGTAGAATTATTCGAGCAGTTGCATCCAAAGTTGGTCAATCTTGTGAGGGAAAAACTACCGATTTATGAATTCGCCCCTTCAGAAAGCGATGAACCAAACATGACGAGTACCCTGTATTTTAAGAAACATTTTGATTCGTACTTGAGGGGAGATGTTTTCCCAATAGAAGAAACTGCTTGATTTTAGCGTCGGTTGTATGACGAGGGTTGTCCTTTATACTAATTGTGACTTAGGTGCGATATGTCTCCGGCACGCTACGCGATCGCTTTCGGTCAAGTTCTCCATTCAGAATCAGAAATTTCTGCACCTTGAAAGATACTGCGTAATGTGCCAATTGGTAGGGTTTTGCCTCGATGTTCGGGAACAATTACTTGAAGTCCAAGCAATTCATTCCTCCATTTTCGATGACTACCTTTCTGGGAAATCAATTGAAATCCATATTGGCTCAAAATGCTTTCAACCTCCCTAGCTGTCATCCGACGGATACGACTACTCATTAAACACTAACCTCCAGTGCGATCGCATCTGGGGGTAACTCAATCGGATCGGGTTGTAAATAAAGTTCAATCGCTTCACGAATATTTTCTAAAGCTTCCTGTTGAGTTTCTCCTGCTGAAGTGCAGCCAGGTAACTCTGGACACCAAACTGCGTAATCGCCTGTTTCTGGATCGGGTTCTAGAATTACGCGCCATTTCATAGCTAATTACCATTGATTTTTTCTATTGTACTGGTTGTTAGTGAAGTGCTGGTGGATGAAGGTGCGTTCCCGCAGCGTCGGGTGTGGATATCCCTCCAAGAATCGCTAGCCCAAAATTCCTGATTCAAGCGCAAAATAACGGATATTTTGGAGTATAAACAGGTTATTTTGTTTAATTAAATCTCCTTGAAAAACTACGGGTAGGCGTTCCTGATAAGCTTTAATAGCAAGGATATAATCTCGTTTTGCCAAGGATGTTTTAATCTTTCGCAACTTGTCGAATACTACGCCCAAAAGCACAATGTCTCCTCTCAGCGCCTCGGAATTTGGCGATTCAATTTGTACGATAGTTGCCTGAATTGTCATATTATTGGTTGCTGTAACGAGGTCGCCAATAATATCGAGTTGGGAACGTTTCTCTGTTTTTTCTAAAGTTTCTAATATGACGCTCATAGAAACTGGATCTCCTGGAATTTCACGATTGAGCGGTAATATAATTTGAACAAGTTCGTTTTCTGCCCAATTTTGTTGCCATATAGAAGCTTTATCGGGGATGTGATTATGCTGTTGCCAACCTTGAGAAAGTAAGTAAGCAGCAACTTGTTCTGGTTCGAGCGATCGCAGAATATCGATATCTTTTATAGTGACGTTCATAAGTTTTGTCGTCGGTTATAACCCTTTGATATACTGCCTCAGCACAGGTGGTAGATCGTAAAAACTTCCTTGTTGTTCTATCAAGCAGCGCCGCGATAAAGATTGCAGCGCGTTTAGTAAATCTGATGATGGCATTGTGCCATTTTATAGCAATTTTGCTAGGGTAATTGGTGAGCTTTCTTTTGCCAATAAGGAGAGGACTTGTTTTTCTATTTCGGATAAGCGATCGCACTGCTGCTGTAAAACATCTTTCAAATCTTCTGGCACTAATATGGTATCATCTGGTAATAACTCAGTTACGCATCCTCCCAACTCCTTAATCAAAGTCGCCACGCTTTTTAACCATAACGGATTGCCTTGGTAGCGGAGAATCAGTGCTTCCGAGTAGGCGATTTCTGCTAATCCTTTATCTCTGAAAATTTCCCATCCAGCAGCGGTGTCTAAACCAGCGATCTGTAAGGTACGAATGGGAGTATTTTGGCTTTCGCTTTGAGGAATTTCTCTAGGTTGTTCCCAACCAATTAGCAGAAAGCAACTTTGATGGGATAAATTTTCTATCTGTTTGAATAAAGAGCGATATTCTTCGTATCCTGGTTTATACTTTCCTGCCAATTCGCCGCTACTGAAAAGATTGTGAACGTCATCTAATACGACTAAACAGCGATGTTTTTGCAAATATTTAATTAGAGGTAAAGGTTTTTGGTTAGTTGCAGGTGAATCTGGCTTTTGTGATTCGGAGAAAAACTGTATTAGTTTATGTTGAAATTCGTCTAAGGTGTGGGATTCGTTTAAATTGCACCAAATGACGCATTCAAACTCATCTTTTATTTGTTGAACGAGTTGCACAGCTAGTGTTGTTTTGCCAATACCGCTGATGCCGGTGAGGGCTATTAAGCGACAGCGTTGTTGTAAAATCCAGGTGGTGAGGGTTTCGAGTTCGGGTATGCGATCGTAGAAAGCAGCTAACTCCGGCATTTCGCTTAAATCTTGATGCGATGTTTTAGTTTTTTTTGGGTTAGATAGTTCGTCATTATGTGAGTTTGGTATATCTGGCGGTTGTCTACTTTCTCCACAATAGTTAACACAGCCTATTTGCACAGAGTCTTGTGCAAAATGTGAAACTATCGAGACTTGCAACCTCTCCATTGCTGAGCGAAAATTTGATTTATTGACCTCTTCGCCTAACTCGTCTGAAAGTGTTTGCCATAACTTTGAACCAACATACCTGACATAACTTTCGTTACAGTGACTCTCCTCGGCAATTTGGGTGTATTTCTCACCTTGCATAGTTCCCCGCAGGATCGCCTCTTGCAAATCATCAAGGTGCTGACCCGTCTTGGTAAACACGATATCGTCAGCCAGTTTTAATACTTCTTTAAGATTCATGCATTATCGTGGATGTTGTGATTTTCCTGATTATATCTAACGTTTTCCAACATTTTATGGCATTTGGCAACATTTTTCAATTAGCGAGTTTGAATTGCAGACAAAATTGCCAACAAAATTGAACATTTTTTGAGTATACAAAAATTTGATTGGCAGGGATCATGATATGTGAAATCAAGAAGAGGTTGAACAAATGCAAGTTACAAATGCAGCAAGCAAGTTAAATCAACAATCTCAGACTGACACCCAAACTCAAACCGAGACAAACAAGCAAGAGAAAATCAAAGTATATCTGGATAATCTCAAAACTCCTTCTGCCGGCGATACTTTTAAAGCTCGTGTTACCTGCCAACGGCGCAATTAGAAATCTAGCTTCTGAGATTTCGTCAACAATTTTGAGCTTGCTGTAGCGACAACTTTCAATGTTGTTGTGCTGTTTGTGCTGTTCGTTATTAGCGGTAAAAACTGATGATGACTAAAGAAACCTTGTACAAAAAGTCAGACTATGTGCGCGTTCTAGGTGATGACGATCGGTTTTTGATCTATCATTCACTGTTCAACAATCCGCTAGAAACGAACAGCACGATTGTAGAGATGATGGAAATGTTTTCCACTCCGATGACGATTGGTAAACTCTCAGAGCTTTATGAAGGTGATCTAGAAGAAGTTGTTTCTAGGTTGGTCAATCTGCATTTGATAGTGCCTATTGACCAGGATGAAAGGGCTGTTCTTTCTAGTCTTCATCAAGGGTTTATGAAAGAGGTGCAGGCTGGAGAAAAGCTTTCAAGGCTAGAACTAGCCATCAGCAATGCTTGTAACTTTGGTTGTCAGCATTGTATGCACTTCCTAAACAATGAAGTCCCATCTCGAATAGACCCTTCTATGCACATGAGTGCTGAAACAGCCAAACAAAGCATAGACACCTTTGTTGCTCAGGTTAGAAAAAGTGGCAACAATTCTGTGAGGGTTCACTTTGGTAATGGTGAACCGTTGATGAACTGGGCGACGCTCATCTTTGCTTTGGAGTATTGTGACTCAATTACAGATATTAGTTTCTCCTATGCCATCAACACAAACCTCAGCCTTCTTGACGAAAAAAAGGCAGAGTTATTGAAGAAATATAATGTCAAAATTTCCACCTCGCTTGATGGGTTGAAAGAAGCAAATGACTCTATTAGAGTAGATCAAAGGGGGCGCGGCACGTTTGACATCATAATGAGCAAAATTCAACTGCTCAAATCGATTGGTCATCCAATTGATGGCTTTACTGTGACTGTGACTGACAAAAACTTTCATTTGATAGATGAAAGCGTCATTGATCTCGCCAAGGAGATTGGAGTCAAAGACATGACGATGGATTTTGACTTGGTTCGCTCAATCGGGATTACTACGGAATCTTGCGTTGAGAAGATTCTCCTCTTGAGACGGTATGCCCATCAAAAGGGTTTGAATTTTTATGGTACATGGGAAACCCCATATCGGAACTTGATGTCTAATTCTTGGTTAGATACTCCTCATGCTTTTTGCCCCGCAATGGAAGGTAAAACTCTTGAATTTAACGTGGATGGAAGTCTGAAAACCTGTGGTCACACCAATACAATAGTTGGATCGTCAAACAAATTTGAAGATTGCTTTACACCTGACAGCAAATATTCTCAGCTCATAGAAAGCCGACTTCCAGGCAACAACGACTTTTGCAAGGGTTGCGAGATAGAAGGTTCCTGTGCAGGTCAGTGTCATGTCACCTTAGAATCTTCTAGAAATGATAATCAATTAGTTGGCAAGATGTGTCAACTGATGATTGCTGCTACACGGAGTTTGATTCATGAGTATCTAGAAGGTAGGTAAAACTCTGTGTCTATTTCTCTGAGAAATTTAATTTTTTTCATGGGATTGTTTTACCTGATTCAGACATATACAAACAATCCAGGAATATCTGCTTTACCTCAATCCCTATATCTTAAGGAGACTCTTGGGTTATCAGCAACTACAGTAGCCAAAATTGGTGGAATTATTTCAATCCCCTGGATGATAAAGCCTTTATGGGGACTCATTGTTGACAATTTCCCCATTTTTGGTTATCGCACCAAAGGTTATTTGGTGATTTGTTATTCGGTAGCTTTAGTAGTGCTTTTATGGTTGGGTAGTTTAGGAAATTACACGAGTTTCACTCTAACTCTTGGAGGAGTAATAACTTCCATCTGCATTGCTACTTCAGATGTTGTTGCAGATAGGCTGATGGTGACGCAAGGAAAAGCTCTCAATCAGGTGTCTGTCTTACAATCTGCTCAGTGGACTGCCCTTTGCTTTGGTGAAGCACTGATGTTTTATTTGGGCGGATTACTTGCCAAGCTCACTAACTTGTCATTAGCTTTTACTGTCAGCGCATTTGTGCCTATGATTGGCTTGTTAGTTACTCTTTTCCTGTTCAAATAAAAAAGTGTAAATGGCAATATACCTTATTTTAACTTTTCTCTAGAGGTAAGGATTAAAACTTTAGTAAAAGCTATTCTATCTCGCCAATTTATAGCCGTAATTTTATTCATCGCTTTTCTAAGATTTAGTCCTGTACCACCGTTGTTATTTTATTTCCGTGACACATTAGGATTTTCAGAAGACTTATTGGGTTCTTTGAGTGCAGTAGGTTCAATAGCCTCAGCTATCGGAGCAATTACATTTGGAATTTTCTCGGCTAAGATATCAAGACGTAATCTACTAAATTTAATTATAGGTTTAAGCGTATTATCAACACTCTGCTTTATCTTTATATACAATCCTCCAAGTGCTATTTTGATTCAGAGTATGAGTAGTTTTTTCAGCATGATTGCATTTATTGGAGTTTTAGAAATATCAGCACGTTCCTGTCCAAAGGGATTAGAGGGAACAGCGTTTGCGTTATTAGCTTCAGTTTCTAATCTAACGCTCTCCTTGGGAGATATTTTTGGAGGTTGGCTGTATGATTCTCATATTCCGTTTCCATTGCTGATTTTTATAAGTAGTGCGTTTACTGCTCTGTCCTGGGTTATAATACCACTCTTAAAGCTTGACATTTACAGTATTTAAATAACCGTAATAAGATCAAAAACATGAGTTATCCCAAAATTTTTGCAGAATTTCATAACGCAGATGAACAAGGTCGCCTGCGCCTAAATTGCGTTGGTACGATTGAAAATTTGCTCTGCCAAAATATTAAGTTGCAAGAGGGTCAATTGCTAACTTTATATAGCGAAGAATTAGAAGTGGATGGCGTGGTGCAATATTCCCCAGACGAAAGTCTTTGGGTTGCAGCAATTGATTGGGAACAAATTAGAGAAGTAGTGGATATTATTGTTCAAGCAACTGTCTAGGTCGCACACGCGACACAACAAATCGGAGTTTGGTAATAGCTATCCCGTAGTTTGGGTAGAGGGACGAAACCCAACATTCATCGGCGTTTGGTGAGGCTTTGGTGAAGAGCGATCGCTATCTGCGTTACAATAAAGGTAAAACTCACGCTCGCTCGGTCTTTCAAAAATTAACATGATGAACCTAGACTTATCGCAGTCCGATTCATTTACCAACCTCAAAGTCACACTCCTGCTAGAAGCACTGACATCCGGTCAAGTTGCGGCATCTGTTTTAGAGTTTCCCGACTGTCGAGTCAAAGCAGAAACAAGAGAAGCGGCGATAATGCTCCGCATCGCTATCGCGAACGCACAAATTCAAGCTACCTTTCTAGAACGGCTAAAAAATATGGAAGCGATTTCATGGAACGTGCCGATTCAAACTTCAGAACCAAGCTGGATTAAATTTGCAGGTGTCTTTAAAGACGATGCCGATTTTGCAGCAATTATGGACTCAATTCGCGCCGAACGAACCTCAGATGATGACTCGGAAGTCGATCCTTCCTATTACCTGTAGAGGCGGCGTTTCGTGTGTAAATATATTCAAAGATACTGATTGCGTTTCACTGATTCTCTACAATCATCCGCAAGTTACCGCTAACGCCGCAAAGCATCGGGTTGCAGTCACGATTATCACGGTTCAAGAATTATTCAATGGCTGGAGTGGCAGGATTAACGATCCGTCGCTGGTACATAACCTACCTGCACTCTATTCAAAACTTTGGACAACGGTAAAATACCTTCAAACTATTGAGGTACTGGACTTTACACCAGAAGCTGATGCTTGTCTCAAGCAACTGTTAAAAGATAACCCGCCCTTGCGGAAAAATCGCCTGCAAAAAGATATGCGGATTGCAGCCATTGCCTTGTCCATCGGTGCTACCGTCGTCACTCGCAACCAACGAGACTTTGGTCAAGTTCCCGGACTTTCAATCGAAGATTGGACGCTGTAGTAAGTCAGGGATTGTAAATTACTGAGTGCGATCGCTATTTGCAGTTGGAGCGACAGGCGTTGGTCGCCGAGTAAATACCAAAGCTAAATGTGAGTATCGAGTAAAAGTTTCATTCTAAAACATCCCAGGATTCTGCGTAAGGAGCGATTAAATCTCCTAATATTTCACCGCTTCTTTTCATGCCGCCAAAGGTAGGTCGTGGAACTTGGGTAGTAGCAGGATAGATAACCACTAATGGTTTTCCTTCATGAATGACGGTTAGAGGAGCTTTGGTACGTTCGACCTCTATCAATAGAGTCTGGAGGGTTTGGGGTAATTCAGTCGTGGTAATTTGTGCCATTTTTTCATCGGAAAGGGTTTTTGATAGCGCGATCGCACCTTTCTTGATTCAGTCCGCGCAGGCGGACTTCGTTTGTGTAGCCCCAGGTTTCAACCTGGGGGCATCTGGGGGATCGGGCATCTGGGGCATGTGGTTTCAACCTGGGGGCATCTGGGGGATCGGGCATCTGGGGCATGTGGTTTCAACCTGGGGGCATCTGGGGGATCGGGCATCTGGGGTATATGGTTTCAACCTGGGTCGTCTGCCTCGTCTTAGAATAAAAGAAAAGATTGTATAGATTTGTATCCAACCCTCAACCATAACAGAATCATGGCTGCTGCCGTATTGATCGAAAAACTCCAGAAACGCTACGGCAACGTCGAAGCCGTCAAAGACGTATCCTTTCAAGTACAACCGGGGGAAATTTTCGGCTTGCTTGGCCCCAACGGTGCTGGTAAAACTACCACCATCCGCTGTCTGTGTACCCTCGCCGCCCCAGATGCTGGCAAACTAGAAGTCTCCGGTATCTCCGTTACCGCTAACCCGAAAGCAGTCCGTCGGCGATTGGGTTACGTCGCCCAAGAAGTCGCCATCGATAAAATACTCACCGGGCGAGAACTACTGCAACTGCAAGCGGCACTCTACCACCTTCCCGGCGCTGTGGCGAAAGAACGGATTAACGCGATGCTGAAATTGCTGGGATTAGACGAATGGGCGGATAAAAAAACCGGCACTTATTCCGGTGGCATCCGCCGCAGGATAGATTTAGCCGCAGGATTGTTGCACAAACCCGATGTGTTGGTTTTGGACGAACCCACGGTAGGTTTAGATATCGAAAGTCGCGTGGTGATGTGGGATGTATTGCGCCAATTGCGGGATTCTGGTATTACCGTTTTGATGACGAGCCATTATTTAGAGGAAATCGACGCTTTGGCGAATCGAGTGGCAATTATTGATAAAGGCGTGGTGATTGCTTCTGGGACGCCTAATGAGTTAAAGGATCGGGTGGGAGGCGATCGCATTACCCTCCGCATCCGCGAATTCACTCCCCCGGAAGAAGCAGCAAAAGCCAAAGACATGCTGCAAGCGCTACCTTTCGTGCAAGAAGTCATCCTCAATAGCGCCCAAGGTAACTCGCTAAACTTAGTCGTAAAATCTCAAAGCGACGCCCTTTTAACTATTCAGCAATCTCTCCGCGATGCTGGATTACCTACTTTCGGTATTGCCCAATCTCGCCCTAGTTTAGATGATGTTTATTTAGCAGCAACGGGTAGAACTCTAATGGATGCGGAACTCGCCGCCGTGGGTACTCGCGATCCAAAGGCTGAGAAAAAACAAAACATGAGATAGCCTTCTCAATTGTGGGGTAGGCATCCTGCCTGCCCTAGATCTCCAAGAGATCTCCAGAAAATCAAGTCGAAGGATCTCCAGAAAATCAAGTCGAAGGCGGGCGAGACGCCCACCCCACAAGAGTTTTTGGAGAGATTTATTTTAAACGCGCGTCAGCGCTAGTACACGAAGGAAAAGAAAGATGACTACTACGAATTCTTCTCCATCTGAAATTAAGTGGCAGCCAGAGTCGGCGACTCAATCTAATGTGGCTGCACCTAGTTTTTTTGGGGAATTGGTGCAAGAAACTATGGCTTTAACTCGTCGCTTGTTTATTCAACTCCAGCGGCGACCTTCGACTTTAATTGCTGGAGTAATTCAACCTCTAATTTGGTTGGTTTTGTTCGGGGCGCTGTTTCAGAATGCACCCAAAGGCATGTTTGGAAATAGCGTCGATTACGGACAATTTCTCATAGCTGGGATAATTGTTTTTACCGCTTTTAGTGGGGCGCTGAATGCTGGGTTGCCGGTGATGTTTGACCGGGAATTTGGCTTTCTCAATCGCTTGTTGGTTGCGCCTCTAGCGTCCCGGTTTTCGATTGTTTTCGCTTCGGCTATCTTTATCGTTACCCTCAGCGGCATTCAAACGGCGGTAATTGTCGCAGCGAGTGCGATGCTTGGTGTGGGATTGCCCGATCCGATTGGTTTGGGTTTGATGGCGCTGATTGTTTTGTTGTTGGTTGTAGGGGTAACTGCTTTAAGTTTGGGTTTAGCTTTTGCCCTTCCCGGTCACATTGAATTGCTGGCGGTAATTTTTGTGACAAACTTGCCTTTGTTGTTTGCCAGTACTGCGCTTGCTCCTGTTTCTTTTATGCCCAATTGGTTGCAAACAATTGCTACTCTCAATCCATTAACTTACGCAATTGAGCCGATTCGTTACGTCTATCTTCATAACAGTTGGGCATTTAGTAGTGTAGTAATGCAAGCTCCTTGGGGGACTGTTTCTTTCGGCGGGGCGCTGTTAATATTGTTGGTGCTGGATGTGGTGGCTTTGCTGAGCATTCAACCCCTGTTGCGTCGATCTTTTGCTTAAATTACCACAACCCCACAAATCAGTAGGGGCACGGCGTAGATAACTTTTGATTTTTAACCAAAGATTTTAAAATGCCGTGCCCCTACTTTTGATTTCTACCCAAACATTCTCAAATGTTCCCTACAGCTGGAAATTTATTTCAAGGCTTCTGGTGCGAAGTGTAAACTTAACCTAAGCCTTCTCTATTTGTGAGGAGTCACCCATGATGTATGTAAAATTTTTGACCAAGTTAGCGCTGAGCTTTGTAGCAGGAACTGCGATCGCATCCCTTCTTCTCCCTCAACCAACTTCGGCACAATTCACCGATACCCAGCCCCTGCAAGACTGGCAGCAAAACCCAGAAAGTAACCGCGATCCGTTTTCTGGCAAAGGAGATGGCGGTGAAGCACCTTTCGACGTGTTTAATATGATACATAGAGCCAATCTCGGCCCTACGCGCAGTCTGGGTGAATTTACGGAAGAACAGCAGGAAAGTCTCGATGCTGCTGCGGCGGAATTTCGCAAACAACAACAACAACGGCTTCAGTCTCCGAATGGGGTAGTCCCTGCGATCGGGGGAGAGGCGATCGCACCACCCCAATCGGGTAACTGACGCCCAGATGGCAGGACGCTCTCTTGGCAAAGAAACCGGGTTTCTCCGAAAAATCGTTGGTTTGTCAACTCTCTCGCAACTCAGAAACCGGGTTTCTCCGAAAAATCGTTGGTTTGTCAACTCTCTCGCGACTGAGAAACCGGGTTTCTGGCATGGATCGCTTAGCCGAAAATGAAATTGCTCGGATCGTTGAACCGATCTACACTCACCCCCAGAACGGTTAAGAACGACACACCGCTATTGTTACCGCTAAAGCCATTGCGATCGATGGTTAAGATCGTGTCTAAACCCCTCTCCTGAAAGCGGACGTGCCCTGAAGCAATCGGATTGGTTCCCCAGTAGCGAATATCGTCAAGCACGTTAGTTAGGTCAATTTTGTCGCTACCAACAACAAAATCAGTAATCGTGTCGCCTTTGTCGGCAAGGCGTCTGTAACGAAACACGTCATTGCCAAACCCACCTGTGAGGATATCCCGACCTTGAGAGGCAATGAAAGTGTCGCTACCATCGGTTCCTACCAGGGTTTCCCGACCGGGTTTTCCCTGGATAATCCTGCCCGGACGAGTGACACCGATGTTGTCAAACGCAATACCGTCGGTTGTCTCTAAAGAATTCGAGAACTGCTGGAACTTAATTCGCACATCGCAACCCAAGGTCAAACCCTTTGATTGGGCGAACTCGCTGAGGTTGAAGGTGTAGGGTTGAAACTTCTTCGTGGCGTTGTTTCCAGTTAAGCTGACCAGACGGTACCAGTTGGTGCCATCGACGCTGAGGGCAACCCCATCCGCATTCACCGAACCCTTGAAGGTTTCCGGCATGGGATTATCGGTATCGCTGTTTGTCTCCTTAACGACAAAGCTGAGTTCTACCCTATTCGCGCTTGTGCCATCAATGTGCAGGATGGCTTCGTTGAGGGAATTTCGCTGCTCATTTAACAAGTAATCGTAGACAGCCTGAGAGATGCCATTGCCCGCACTGTCTAGCCGCAACTGGCGCGTGACAATGGCATTATTCTCCGTCGTCACCTGAATCCGTCCGGCTCCGGTAGAATTGGTTTCAAAGGCACGGGGCAAGTCGCCATCTTCAAAGTTTTCGATGAAATTGAGTTTAGCGGGAACGGGAGGGCCGAATACAGCTCGGTAAGCGTCGATCAATCCGTATCCAGTCAGGTTGTCATAACCTGGTGCGCCGATATCTTTTGCCGTTGAGGTCAGGCGGTCATAGATTTGCTGGGGGGTGAAATTGGGGTTGGCTTGTTTCACCAAAGCCGCAATGGCAGCCGCATGAGGGGCAGACGCAGAAGTGCCGGGGAAGTTGGGGAAGCCATCGCCCTCCGGATCGCGGGTGATGCGATCTAAATCCCCAAAGAAGCTAGTGTTGGTGCGTTGCACGGCGGCGGCTGTGGGTTTCTGGCGGATTTCTGGGGTTGCCTTGCGGGTGCCATCCGGGTTAAACAGAATCTCCACCGGACCAGCAGAGGTGAAGAACGCGGGTTCGTCTTGAGCGAAATAGTCCGTGGCTCCTACCGTAAAGCTATTGACTGCACCTTGATGCCCGAAAATGGTGGGACTGTTGGTGGCATATTCCTGCACTACCTTTTCACCGGGTGGAAGACCGGCAAATGGCAGATATTTGATCCGTCCCGGTGCTTGGGTACCGGGGCGTAACGCGATCAGCAGCTCGTAATCTGCCGTCTCCCCTGTGGAGTTGAAGTTAGATAAAGAGGTAAATGGAGATTGCGACAAGGTGCTGTCATCCACAAACGCGGCTACATCTCCTGTAGCAGCGTTCAGCAGATAAACGTCTAAATCCGTATCGACTCCATTGGTCGTGAAGAAGGGGTCGTCCCATTGCAACCAAAGCGACGAGGAACCAGCAGGTAGTTTGATTGGCTGGAGAACGTCTACACCCGGACCGGGATCGAAGTCATAAAACTGTGGCAGCTGATTGTTGTAGACTAATTCGCCCAACTCTTCCCTGAGCAATGGCAAGAAAATATCAAAATTTTCATTGGCAGTGGTTGGGGTGGAGACAAAGTTAATCTCCTTGGAGTCGTAAGCAGTATTACCGAAATTCCCCGCTGCCGAAAAGTAAGCCACCCCCTTCTGGGTCACCACCTCATTTACCGCAGCGGCGATGACGCCATCTTGAAAAAACGGCTCGTTAAACCAAACAATATCATCCACAATAATGTCTGCCCCAGCATTCGCCAGTGCGCGAATGTTATCAGCCATGAGGCTAGGACCGAACTTGCCCGTGGTTCTGGATGCGTTTCCTGTGGCAAAGGCAAGGGAAGCACCCGGAGCCAGGTCGTGGATCAGTTGCATCATGGCGCGACCTTCATCCCGCACTAAAGCATTAAAGCTCAACCCCGGGTCAATCACCTCAATGTTAGCGGGCAGTTCGCCATTGGCAATATTCTGCTGGAGTGTTGCAAAGCCTGTTAATCCAAACGCATCCACAACGTCATGGCTATCGCTGACGACACCAATCTTTACCCCAGTGCCGTCAAAGCCTTTGGGCAAGGCAGTCCGGACGCGATCGCTTTGGTGAATAAAATCTGCTTGGCTGAGGGCAGGACCGGCACTAGCGATGGGACGGGGAACAGACAGCACCCCCATTAGCCCTTGTCCGACGAGGGAATCGATCTGGGACTGCAACCCTGAAATATTGGCAATCGGTAACCAGCCTTCCACAAAATGGCGGTTTTGATCTACTGTCGATGCTTGGAAGCCCAAGGGTGTCAGACTGGGCAGCAAGCCGTTAGGATCGTTAGCCGTGATTCTGACACCGACTCTTTGCTGATTCTGATCGACCATCAGGAAATCGCTCAAACCTGACGAACTTTGAGCGGGGGCTGCTCTTCTTAAGCCGGGATTTGGGGCGCTCGATTCCGCCAATTTCAGCAAGTTGGAATCGATCCGGTTGGAAGTTAATAAATTCATGATTGGTTTCCTTAAACGTAATGAAAAAATTGGGTATCCTAAGCAACCCGGTTTCTCTAAGAAACCGGGTTGCTTGCTGGCGTATTTACGCCTAATATCCTGGGAAATAACCTCGGAATTGTACTCAAATAATAGATGTAACTTTCTATTTAATGCCAGTGTTTAGACGCAGAATTTATGATAATTACACAAACTCTTCATCGAAACTTTATTTTTAATTTTTGTAAAAAAAACAGTAATAAATCAGCGAGATTGATACTTTAACAGGACTGACGCCAAGAAACCGGGTTTCTAGGAAAAATAGTTGATTTGTCAACCAGAGATTTACGAAGAAACAAACGTGATGGCCTCGGAAGAACGTAAGTCCTGATATCTTCTCTGCTGGCATTGCGACCCAGAGGGATTTGATTAGGACTTACGCACGACAAGCCTAGAAACCCGGTTTCTTGCTGCGATATCTCGTTTCGTTTCCCAAGGATTTTTCCGAGAAACTTTGGTGTTTGCGTAGTGATTTGCGTAAGTTTTGTTGATATTAAAACAAAAGAAAACACGCCTTGCTTGTAGCAAACTGCGTGTTGGATGTCAGAACGTACAGTTGTATTTGTGCGTTCGCGCTATCTTAGCTCACTTATGCGCCCACAGCTGCCAGCACATCCTGAGCGTGGGTATCGGTTTTAACAGTGTTAAACACATGAACAATCTTGCCACTGCCGTCGATGATGAAGGTGACGCGCTTAGCATAGCCGCCGCCATCCACATCGTAGGCTTTGGTAATCGCACCGTCGGTGTCGGCTACCAGCTGAAAGGGTAAACCGTACTTTTCGGTAAATTTCTTGTGGGAGGCTTCGTCGTCCATGCTAACGCCCAGCACCACCATGTCTTTACCTTGAAATTCCGGGTAGGAATCCCGGAAGCTTTGGGCTTCTTTAGTACAGCCTGGGGTATCGTCCTTGGGATAGAAATACAAAACAACGGTTTTACCGGCAAAGTCAGACAAGGAGACGGTGTTGCCGTCGGTGTCTTTGGCAGTAAATGCCGGTGCTGTTGTACCAACCGATAAAGCCATAGCTAAGATCGTCCTGTTAGCTTTACATTTTCTTTACATTTTACCTTAGTTGTTGTTTGTGAGCTGCTGGTGGGCGGAGTTGGCTACTATCTCCAGCCGCAAAAAATGCTTAATATAAGAGCAACGAAGCGTTTATGTTTCAGGCTAAACTGGCGTAACAAATCTGATGACTGTAACCAAACCGCAAGAAGCTAAATCCCTAACTTATCCCAAAAAAACCATAGAACGCGCCACCAGAGCGCTGCGCTGTTCTCCGTTTCAGATGCCGTTATTTGCGACCATGGGTCGGCAAAGTGTCGATATGGGGGCGATTGCATCCACAAAAGGTGCTAATCTTCAATACACCCGACGCCCCCTATCCGAGTTGGCAGCTGAAAATGCCTTGATGTGGCTGATTCAAGTAGGCGTGCTGCGGCGAGAAGTTGATGGACAGGGAATTACAGATAGTTTTCGCCTAACGCCTCTGGGACATCAGATAATAGAACAATGGCAGGCGCAAGGGCAAGTCGTGCCGCCCCCGACTTGGCGCGATCGCATCTACAATGCCTTAAGTCGCTGGCTACGAATATTCTGAATCGGTAATCGGTAATGGCTCATTGGTAATGGGTCATTGCTCGTTCTCAATCAGCCCCTCAAGCTCGTTACAAACGAATTTCTTATGAAAGCAATTATGGTGGTGGGGACTACGTCCCACGCTGGAAAATCGCTCCTGACTACTGCCATTTGTCGCATTTTGGTGCGGCGTGGCTGGCGCGTCGCCCCGTTTAAAGGGCAAAATATGGCTCTCAATGCTTACGTCACGGCTAGCGGTGGGGAAATTGGTCACGCTCAAGCGGTGCAAGCTTGGGCATCTGGAGTCGCGCCTTCTGTGGAAATGAACCCGATTTTACTCAAGCCCCAAGGCGACATGACTTCCCTGCTAATTATCAAGGGTAAACCAGTGACCAGAGCCAGCGCCCTAGAATACTACGAACAATATTTTGACGTAGGCTGGCAGGCGATTACCGAATCGCTGCAAGCGTTGGGGGCAGAATTCGACCTGATCGTCTGCGAGGGGGCGGGGAGTCCGGCAGAAATTAACTTAAAACACCGCGATTTGACCAATATGCGGGTGGCTCGCCATCTCAATGCCCCGACGATATTGGTAGTCGATATTGACCGGGGCGGCGCCTTCGCTCACGTCATCGGCACTTTAGAATTGTTGGAACCCGCAGAACGCAACTTGATTAAAGGTATCGCGATCAATAAGTTTCGCGGGCATAAAAGTCTGCTCGATCCGGGTATCCGCTGGTTAGAAGAACGCACCGGCATTCCAGTAATTGGCGTTATTCCCTGGATTGACCAAATCTTCCCCGCCGAAGACTCGCTGGATTTGTTTGAGCGGCGCGATCGCAATCCCTCTGGCGACGTTAACATTGCCGTGATCCGCCTACCAAGGATTTCCAACTTTACCGATTTTGACCCCTTGGAAGCAGAACCCAGCGTTAACCTGAAATACGTCAGCCCTAAACAATCTTTAGGCTATCCAGATGCGGTGATTATCCCCGGTTCCAAAACCACGATCGCCGATTTGATCGTGCTGCACCAAACAGGGATGGCAGATACCCTGAAAGACTATGTGGCGTCAGGCGGTACTGTTTTAGGCATCTGCGGTGGTTTCCAAATGCTCGGTCAATTGGTCGCCGATCCAGAGGGAATTGAAGGTCAAGAAGGACGCAGCGAAGGGCTAGGATTCTTACCCACCAAAACCGTGATGACACCCCAGCGCGTTGCACGTCAGCGCCAAGTAACTTCTAACTATCCCCAACCAGGGTTACCCGTCACCGGATATGAAATTCATCAAGGTCGAACCCGAATTACCGAACTTGATGGCACTCTACCTTTGTTCGACGATCCGACTTTAGGTGTGGTTGACTCCGGTCAATTTGTTTGGGGTACCTATCTCCACGGTATTTTTGATAATGGCCCCTGGCGACGCGCCTGGTTAAATCGCCTGCGCCAACAACGCGGTCTTCATTCTTTACCCACAGGCATTTCCAATTACCGCGAACAGCGAGAAGCCATGTTAGATGCACTGGCAGATAAGGTGGAAGCTTACATCGATTTAACGCCGATTTTGCCCAATAGCTAATGGCTAATCGCTAATGGGTAATAGCGTCCTCACAGGGCAGTTTGAGTTTGACCAATTACCAATTACCCATTACCAATTACCAATTACCAATAGATTAAGTAAAAATGCCTAAAATTCGCTTTTTACCGGATGATGTGACGGTTGAGGCAGAAGTCGGAGAGCCGCTACTGGATGTAGCTTTTCGTGCTGGGGTTTGCATTCCCACTGGTTGTCTGATGGGTTCGTGTCACGCCTGCCTTGTGGAACTAGAAGATGGAACGGCTATCCGTGCTTGTATTACGGCAGTTCCACCCAGAAGGGAACAGTTGACAGTTAATCTCTTCATCGATCCAACTTGGTAATCAGTTTGATACTGACCGCTCAAAAAACAAAATTATGCTTGCCTCGTGATACAATTTGTACTTTCGTGGGCTATATATTATAGGGAGTGGCAATCGGTTAAGCGGGAATATATCAAGGGGAAAGCGGTAAATTGTCATCGGCATCGCTCAAAGGCAAGCTTATTGCCACCTATGACGGATAACCAACAATCCGCGACTCGTAACTCGTGACCCCACGCCCTTAACCCCGTGCTTGCTGCGATCGCAAGCATTCCAGAAATCCCATAACCAATGGTTTTTCCTCTGTGCTTGTTTTTAATAAAAGCAAGCACGGCAAACCCGTTATGCCTAAACAATACCTCCGGGGAAATATCGCCAGAAAAAAGATTAATCTCTATAACCAAACCGATAATTTTTTTATTGGTCGATATCTCCCTTTTGGTAGTTGAATAATACATTCATCTGCATTTAAGTCAACAGTTCCTATTACTAAAGGAGGAAAATAGTGAGAACAGAACAGTCTCTAGCCCAAGAAGCATGGCAAGCCCTGGAAAACTCGATTATTTACTATCAAGGGCGTCCGGTGGGAACGGTAGCCGCCCGCGAACCGGATTTAATAGCACTGAATTACGACCAGTGTTTTATTCGCGACTTTGTTTCTTCGGCGCTGGTATTTCTAATTAAAGGAAAATCAGAAATTGTCCGTAATTTTTTAGAAGAGACGTTAAAATTACAACCCAAAGAACGGCAATTTGATTGTTCAAAACCGGGTCGGGGTTTGATGCCAGCCAGCTTTAAAGTAGACGTTAGACAAGGGCAAGAACGTCTAAAAGCAGATTTTGGCGAACATGCGATCGCTCGCGTAGCCCCCGTAGATTCCTGCCTTTGGTGGATGATTTTGTTGCGGGCATATGTCAAGGCAACCAACGATACCGAACTAGCCTTCCGCGAAGATTTTCAAGAAGGAATTCGGTTAATTATGGACTTGTGTCTAGTGGCGCGGTTTGATATGTACCCCACGCTGCTAGTCCCCGATGGCGCGAGTATGATTGACCGTCGCATGGGTTTATACGGACATCCTTTAGATATTCAATCCCTGTTTTATGCTGCCTTGCGCGCCGGTGGGGAACTATTGATCCCAAATAAAGAAAACGAATACCTAATCCGCGCCCTCCGCAGCCGACTCAATCCTTTAATTCGTCATATTCGCGAGAATTATTGGCTAGATCCTCAGCGTTTGAATGCGATCTACCGCTACAAGGTCGAGGAATATGGCGAGGAAGCGCTCAATCAGTTTAATATCTATTCCGATTCAATTCCCTTTCAACGGTTGACCGAGTGGTTACCCGAAGACGGCGGTTATTTAGCTGGTAATATAGGGCCATCTCAGATCGATTGTCGCTTCTTTTCTCAAGGCAATTTGATGGCAATTATTTCTTCTTTGTCGGATGAAAAGCAGTCCCACGGAATTTTGAGACTAATTGAAGCCCGTTGGCATCATTTGGTGGGAGATATGCCGATGAAGCTGTGTTTCCCAGCGTTGGAAGACATCGAATGGAAAACCCTCACCGGCTGCGATCCGAAAAACAGACCTTGGTCTTATCATAACGGTGGCAGTTGGCCGGTTTTACTGTGGATGATCGCCGCCGCAACTCAAAAAATGGGCAAACCGGAACTCGCTCACAAAGCGATTAAACTGGCTGAAAAACGCTTGAGCAAAGACGAATGGCCTGAATACTACGATGGTAAAACAGCCCGATTGGTGGGGAAACAAGCGCGTCGCTATCAAACTTGGACAATCGCCGGTTATTTATTAGCTTTAGAGCTAATGGAAAACCCCGAACACTTAAAATTAGTTTGCTTCGACGAATATCCTCAAGAACTTCCTGCCAAATAGCATAAGTTTTGCGATTTGTCAAGCAGAAGTTTAATAGACGCGATATGCCTCGCTGCCGCGCTGGCAGCGAAAGCGGGCGCAAGGTTTTGGTTGACCAAACAGCGATAGGGAGGAGGCAACAAAAGAGAGATCGCTCTTCGATCATCGTTGTAATACGATTGGTACCCAGCCATAGTTTGTTTTCCTTTTCCTTGAGGAGTTACGCAAAAAAACCCGGTTTCTCGGAAAAATCGTTGGTTTTGAAACCAGAGAGCCAGGAAGAAACCGGGTTTCTTTTCTCGTCGTGGGTAAGTCCCGTCCTTTTTAAGGACGCTGGCGACGGTAAACTAATGGATTCATCGGCGTAACGGCTAAGTCACCCGGTTGCAAGCCCGGAAAGCAGGTTATTCGCGTTTGTCGGCGGGCATTTTCAGCAAACTGTTCTGAGATGGGCGCGTCAGCCGCCAACTCTCTCGGCGGTGCGAGGCGAGTACCATCGGGGTAGTAAACTGCCACTAACGATTCCCGCGTGCGTGAGCCAAAGTTATCGGTTGTGCAGTGCAGCAACCAACCGTCAATAAACTCGGCGTCTCCAGCTGCATACATTCTGCAAGTGGTCAGCGGATACCCTTGCTCGAATAGGGACTCGCCAAATTGGCGCATTTCCTCCTCGTCGCGCGACGTATTTCCTAAAGAACGTTCCTCACGATGGGTGCCGTTGGCGAAGATCATCATGGCCATCTTGGGAGTTACGTCAACCAGGTGCAGCCACAGGGTAACCGTTTTTTTAGCATCAATCGGAAAAAAGTGGGCATCTTGATGCCAGGGCGTTCTAACGGCTCCAGGTTTCTTGAAAATCACCTGGTTGCGATACAGCCGGACGGCATCTACACCAAGCAAGTCGGCTGCGATTTTAGCGAAGCGAGTGGCGAGGTTGACACTCACCGCCCTAGAAGTGCGGTGATTCTTGCTTCACAGAACAATGCCTTGTAAAAGCAGTGCCTCTACTTGGTCTTACTCGTTCTCGACAAGCTGACACGGTATGCCCTACCGCCAAAATTCGTAAACCTTCATCTCTAATATTCAAAGCAGCGTTAATGTCCCTATCGTGCTTGCTACTGCATTTAGGACATCTCCACTTCCGAATATCTAACGGCATTTCTGTAACTTGATGCAGACAATTATTGCAGGTTTTGGAAGAGGGGAAAAATCTATCTACCTCAATATAGATTTTTCCTGACCATTCTGCCTTATATTTAAGCATGGTACAAAACTGTCCCCATCCCACATCGCTAATTGATTTAGCTAACTTGTGGTTCTTTACCATGTTTTTTACCGCGAGATTTTCCACCACTATGACTTGGTTCTCGTCAACTAATTTACGACTTAGCTTGTGGAGAAAATCTTCTCTGCATCTAGTTATTTTTTGGTGAACCTTAGCAACTTTTCTCCTCTGTTTGTCACGATTTCGAGAGCCTTTTTGTTTTTTAGCTAACCTTTTTTGTTGCTGAGCTAGTCTGTTTTCGTATTGGCGATAATACTTGGGATTGCCGTATTTACTGCCATCGGACGTAATAGCAAAATGATTTAATCCTAAGTCAACACCAATAGCTTTACCTTCACTTGTTGGGTCAGGTAATTCTTGACCATCATCAAAAAGGCAAGATGCGTAGTATTCACCCGATGGATTTAAAGACACTGTAACTGACTTTAAACTTCCCTCTGGCAACCCTTGAAACTTGGCAATATACATCTTTGATCTTGGGTAATCTTAAGACATTACCAGTGAGTTTACAGTGCTGGGGGAATCGAATAGATTGCCTATGCCTGTTTCTTTTTGAAACTTGGGTATTTAGCCCGTTTCTCAAAGAAATTCAAAAACGCGCTCGACAAATCTAGAGCTACTTGCTGCAAACATTGAGAGGGAGTTTCTGCGAGCCACTCATAGTCTTGCTTCAAAGATGGCAGTAGTTTAATTATTTCATTTCTACTCAATCCCTTGCCTGTTTTTTTGTAAGTCCCAGATGTTAAGTCCAGAGCGTAGTTGTAGAACCATCGACAACAACCAAAAGCCTTAGCTAGTAAGACTTTTTGCTCTGGCGTCGGGTAAATTCTATATTTGTACGCTTTAAACATTTAACAAACTTAACGTGCTATGGTAAAATAGTAGCACAGTGACAAAAGATATGTCAAGATTAAAGCCGTCCTAGAAGGACGGGGTTTTCAACCCAATTTTTCTGATAAAGCGACCGACAATCGCGTCGAGACTCCATAAATTATCGATATAGATCCAGTTCTCCCGCTTGGCGTTCATTAACTGTTCGGTCGAGAGATTGTGGTCTTGATGCTGGTGTACAGCGGCTAAAATATGCGGGCGGTAGACGTCAATTTCGGGTTGGGTAACGAGACTCGGTAAGAGAACGTGACCCCATTCCCGGTATTGTTGTATCTGCTCAGAAGTCAGGGGATAGTCGGCTGACAAATCGGGCAAGTCTAACGCTATATCTGTCATGGCATTTTTCCTTACATTGAACTAGCTTTTAGAGCAAAGCCAAAGAAATAAGCAGGAATTCTATACGCTTGGGCGAGCGGGTTTTACAGCTATTTTCAGGTAAATGAACCACATTTTTTCGGTTCACGCAAAGATACATTCGCCTTTAGGCGTTCGGTGCTGGGTAGGCGCAAAGAAGAACGCACTCGTTGTGGTCTAAATATCTGAAAACTGCTGTAAGCCGCAGCGATATCAGGACTTACGCACTTCAAAGGCCAGAAACCCAGTTGCTTCGTCGATCTCAGGTTACCAAACCCACGATTTTTCATATCACCCTTGTTTGTTTGCGTAAGTCCTGGATATGCATCCTCAGAAAGTTGAACTATCAGCTTTCCAAATCTGAGTAAACGACTCAAAGGCTAAGCGGGCACTCTGAGATTCAGCCTCATCTTGATCGACAAAATTAGCGAGCAGGTAGGCTTTAGCTTGTAAACCTGCCAGCGGTTCAAAAACAAGCTTCAGGTGGCTCAAGTTTGCCTCACAGGCAGAGTAATTTGACAGCCATCCCCCATCGGAATGCGGTGGTATTGGCACAGATGTGTCACTGTCCCAACCGAATAGGGCTTGCGCTTTTTGCCTGCTGGCTAGCGATCGCTCCTCCAGCCAAGCTGTAAACGTAGCCAGCCATCTACTGCCTTGTTGGCTGGAACTCGCATCTTCCATTGCAGTTGGGTAGCACTCCAGACCAATTCTCGGACCGATGGATGCAGCGATATCTAAAGTAACGATCGCCCTACCTAATAGATTGGGAATCTGCTCAATTACCTTGGCAAGTTCCGCCGCAACGGTATTGCAGCCCATAATTTCTAGCCAAGCAGCTATATCCCCTACTTGTTCCCATCTACCAAAGTTGACTCTGATCGAAGATACAGGAGCAGTTCCTTCCTTCCTAGAAAGCATGACACCAAAATGAGTGCAACAGACACCTTCCGGCAGTGTATTGAGGAGATTTTCCAGTCCTTGGTGCGTGGAGTCAGGAACCTTTTTGCCCCTGAGTATCGAAGTTGCCCGACATAGTAACTGGGCAAGCAAACTCTTGTTTTCAGGCTGGGATAGTTCCGGGGAGACATCAAGAAACACCCCTGGTATGGGAATAGGTTGAAGCATCTGATCGCTGTCGAACTCGAACCAGAATACATGACTGCCAATCGACCCTGCCAACTCTCCACCTGTTTGGCAAGCGCGATGCAAAGAAATAATTCCGTCCCAAGGATAAAAACAACTCCATTCTCGTGCTTGGGAACTGAAATTTTCGGGAAAAGGTAGGGAAAGGTCGAGAGTTGAATCCGACTCCAACATTCTCAGTTCAAACAACAAGGAATTTGTCAGCGGTAGCTTTGCCGTCAGCGAACGGATCAATTCCAGAGAATGGGGTGGGAACAGAACCGGATCGAACTGTTCCGGCGCTGCATCTAGAAGATTCACAAGCTGGGGTTGCTGTATCAAGCCAAGCGATCGCGTGTTGTCAGACAAAGTTCGTACTCCTGTAATCGCATTCAGCTAAAGTAATAAAGCGTTTCGTCATCTTTCGAGAAGCTGATAAATCCGCCAATAGTAATGCGCGGGATTGTCCCCTTAACCTCGGAAATCTGATGCCAAATCTGTCCGGCATTGAAAATTATCAGGTCTCCTTCAGAAATGGAAATTGGGGTAGGGTTGCAGTGGGACTCTAGGTATTTTGGGTTAGTTTTATTCCCGACTCCATTACCATTTTGGTTCTGCCAATTGAAATCGTAAAGAACAAGTTCTCCTCCAGCTTCAGGCTTCGTCATTACCATAAAGAAGCTAAATATGGTGTCTGCTGCTGCAATCCGATCGATCAGCTTGAATGACAGCGTTCCAGCCTTGAAATAAACTTTTTCGCAGTGAGGTGCGATCGCTCCACCCGGATCTACCCACCTAATGGTAGCGGGAGAGTAGGGATTACCACCGGAACCAACGGGCAACGATACTGTTCTGCCGCCTGCTATTTTTGAGAGTAATTGCGCCAACTGAGTCTCAAAACTCTCTTGGGAACCAAAAAATTGCTCGCACTCAGTTCTAAATACCTGCGCGTCCTCAAAATACTGTTCGGATTGGTTGCCTATACCGATAATGGTGCGTGCATAAATGCGACCGTAGGGACACGAACTGCTGAGCATCAACGATGGATTTTCCATCAAAATTTTGCCCCGTGAAAGGGCGATGTTTGGTGATATAAACTCCTTAATTAAGATGCCATCAATTTGTCCATTGCGGATACTGCCCATGACATCACCGCACTCATCCAAGGCACGGGAGTTCATTTCTAATAGTTTACACGTACCCATTTTTCACCTTTTTATCCTCAGATTTTATCCTCTTCAATATTCTCTCGAACGACACCTATTTTAAACTTGGTTTTTTTGATTTTAATATTCTTAGTAAAGCCAGCTTCCCCTGAAGCTTTATCTAACGCTAATCTTGCTATTTCTGGTATTTTCGTTTCTCCGGCAAACTTTGGTTCTAAGGATTGCCACAATTCAGCCAATTCCTCGTAATTTTTAGGTTTTGGGCTTGGTTCTATTCGAGTTAATAACTCTTGTTTCTCCATAAATGTGCCATTCTTTTAATTAGATTTTTTGACAAGTTTGCCCTGTTTAGTTTGTTTTACAGGTTGCTGCTGCACTCAGATCTGTGCGTTCAAGTTGGTATTGGACAATATCGATATAACCACCAGGCGATTCGGCGGGTGTATTGGGTATGGGAGCGACTGGTTGTTTGACAGCCAAGCTGAGAAATTTACCATTGAGTTCTAGCAATAGTTTGTCGTTTCGCAGTTTATCAATCGCAGGTTTGATGTCGTCCCAAGACATATCGGACTGGTATTCGTTGCGTATGGCTTCCAGCAAATTCCGAGAACTGCGAGCCCGGTCACAAAGGCGGTATATCCAACTCTCAAGTCCCTGCAACAGGTACAACATCTTAACTGCTACAGGTCTGGTGTCTAGAATCTTGATTTGCTGACCATCGTCGGTTTGGCTCAATGTGGGAGCCTTCTGTTTAGTCTCCGAGTCGCCAAATCCTAATTGACTCCATAGTTGATTCCACCGCACAACTGCCGCTCTAGCTGCTCTCAAACCGGGTCGTTTTTTGAGTTCAGCTGTCATGGAGTCGCGATTTTTATCTTCAAAATAATAGGCGAGGTCGGTTAACAAATCTGGGGGTAGCGGATAGACATAGGCATAAGTCCAATAAGGCTCTAAGTCTAATCCAAATTCTTGAGGGCGTTGGAAGTAAGGACTAAAGCGGTGATACTGAATCCGACCAAAACCAGGGGGTTGGAGATGGGTAATCAGTGGTAGCCATTGAGCCATTTCGGCATACCATTCATCTTGCTCTTTGGGCAAACCCCAGAGAAAATTCCAACCCACGAAAATCCCCAATTCCCTAGCCCATTTGAGAAACTGCACATTCATGATGGCTGTAGTTCCTTTATCCATCAACTTCAGCACTTCATCGTGCATACTCTCAATACCGGGCTGGATGTGGCGAATACCAGCGGCGGCTAACGTTGCCATTTGTTCTCGCTGCAAATTAACTTTTGTTTCAAAAAAGAGCTGGTAAGATTGGTCAGCTTTAGCTAGTTCTGGTAAAACAGTTTTGATGTATTTTAAATCGAGAATATTATCGACCACAATAAAATTAGTGACGTTGTACCTTTTTGCCAGATAATCGAACTCCTGCACTACGCGATCTGGTGATTTCGAGCGATATGCCATTGACGCGCCATTGAGTCCGCAGAATGTACAGTGATGCACCTGCCCCCACCAACAACCTCGTGATGTTTGTACTGGCAATCCGGGGTGAATGTAAGCACTAATTTGCGAGGTTTGGATAGCTTCAAAGTAATCGTCGTAGTCGGGGATGGGCACTCGATCCATATCCCAAACAGAAGCACGGGGAGGGGAAGACTTCCCATTCATATTACCTACTCCTATCGCACCTTCTGGTAGTTCCGCAGCGCTAACGTTGCGACCAAAGTCAAGTAGCTTGCGGCAGAGGTCGTAAAACAAGGTATCGCCTTCCCCTGAAAAGACAAAATCCACCCAATCAAAGGCTCGCTTAGTTGCCAGTCCCATAACTCCTTCGCAATTGGCTCCCCCGATCAAGGTAATTACTTCTGGTGCTAGTTCTCGAATTCGCCTGAGTAAGGCAAGCGAAGCCACGTGTTGACCAAAAGTTGAAGTACAACTAACGATCCGTGGCTTTTGTGCCAGAATCGCTTGCGCTACCCGATCGACAAAGGCAGGAGCTTTTTCACCGAAAATAGGGGGTTTGGGGGACGATTTGCCCACAGCGTAGGACGTGGGGAGGGATAGTCCCCCAAGGCAGGCGAATCCCCCAAGGGTGGGGGTGAGACTGCCAGATTCAGAATGCATAGGCATACCCATCGTTTTTATGAATTGATTTGCAATATTTGTGGCTAATTCCCGCCACTCTTCCAGTCTTGGTAGCGATGTCGAAACTGCCAGATGCGCGACAGAGAACCCGACCCACATAGGAGCCAATTTTCTTTCCTGCCGTAACTGTTGCAGCAACAATATCGCCAGTCTGGAAGCCTTTGTGTATTTGCACTCGCGATCGATGGCGGGTTGGAAATCCGTATTTATCAGTGCCGCACATCTGGCGTATTCCATGCCCTTTTGCGGCAATAAGCAACGGTTTTGACGTCAACACTTCGAGCGATTCCAAATTGCCAACGCAAGCAGCGTCTAACCAGTGCGATTTAGGTAACTCTAATCGAGTCCGGTTGAACTTGGTTTGTCCACCCGTGCCAGTGCTGACAGGCAATCCTGTTCGTTTGAGTGCATTGAACAATGCCCATCGAGTTGAGTTGACCGCTGCGGCATCTTTGAGCGGTGATTTCGCCTGTTTGAGAATTCGATTCAGCAAGTCAGGCTTGCCTGATAAAAAGTCTAGAATGTCCTGATTTCCCTTCGCCTGATTGCAGGGAGTGCAGGCTAAAGCAAGATTAGAAACGCGGTCAGAGCCACCTTTAGAGCGTGGCTCAATATGCTCCACCTCTAGGGGGACGTTTTTAGCACCACAGTAAACACATTTGGGTTCCCACTTGGCTAAAAGGTACTCGCGCACCTCGTACCCTTGTAATTCGCCTTGCTGATATTCAACGCCTGAGATTTCAGGGTTCTCTATCTGTTGCAGATCGAATCGAACCAACTCCTGAGTAATGCTCTTAATGGGTGTTAGTCGCATGAATTTGCGTACCCATGTGAGTGTCGTCAATACCCGATGCTGCAAGGAAGGAGCAAGCCAACCTTCAGGACGAGTCCGATTCAAAAATCGCGCTTTCCGATAGCGGGTTTTGCGATTTCGCCTTCCACGCCGCAATTGACGACGAGACAACAAAGTATCCTTAATCTGCTGCCCTCGGTGTTGCAATTCGGCTCCAAAAATGATTTTGTTGCCTTGTTTAATTGCAATTCCAGTTACCTTGGAACCTGGATCTAATTTAAGTTCCAAGCATTGAACGGGAACATCGGGACGAGCTTCTTTCAGGATGATTGTGAACGGATAGCGCCGAAACACGGCAGCTTTCCCGGCATTGAGAAGATGACGTGCAATGCAAGGATGAATCGGGTCTAGTGGTCGTTTGTAGGTGTCAAGGACAAATACAAAGTTGGACATTGAAAGTCTCCATTTCTGGGTAATGTTCGCTTCGCCAATGTTTTCAAGGCAAGTCGTGCTGACTGCACTTCCTTAACCCGTTACAGATGTTTAACAATCAGCGATAGAGCTACAAACTAGCGACGCATTTGTAGGTATCGTGACCCTGAAAACGTAGTCTCTGAGAGACTGAGGCTGGTAAGGTTCGGCTCTCTTAACCCGCCCGCCCGAAGGGTCGGGGAGTCTTGAAAGCCCCTGCCTTTAGGCATGGGGTTCCTTACGTACTTTCCGAAATTGCTCCGGCAAATTTTCCCGTTCCAGATCGAGGCGTTCGTACAGCATATCCCGCGTTGCCAAGGGTTGGCTGGGATAGATGGTATCATCAGGTTCAAAGTCTGGGAAGGCAGCTTTACCAAAGGTCCACTCTCCAATCAGTTCCTCGTTCTTGCCCTCAAACAGAGCAATATAGGTATCCAGCCCAATTTCTTGGGCAAACCAGATATTGGGATAAAGTACGCTTGCTTTAATTTCTGTTTCTTTCAGTGCGCCCTTTAGCAATCCTAAAGCAATCGAAGGACCGTTGAGCGATGAGTATGGCATTGACACCAAACATATATCTGTCATGACCAATCTCCTGAATCTTTGACTGTTCTCTCTTCGACGATTGTTAAAATCCCGCTCCCAATCATCCGCTGCACCAATTCTAATTTGGCATCATCATTTAGCAGCGGTAAGTCTTTGATGGTAAATTTGCTATTGGTATTAATGTAATCTAAAGCTGCTGCAAATTTTTGCGACATCTCTATCTTGGTGCTGAGGTACTTAACCGTGAGCGAATTTTCGCTGGTTACTATGCGGAATATAGTACCTTTTCTTTTCTGTACAATAGTCTCCAAGTTGATCTTACTGAGATGGTCGAGCCGCCGGAAATATCCATCCGGCAAGGGATTTTTCATATTTTCTAGAAGACTATCAGTGAGTTTTTCGCTCCCCGATTCCAGCTTGGCTTGGGTTGCTAAATATTGCAGTATTTCCTGAAATTGTGCTTCTAGGGATTGTTTGATCTCGCTGTCGCGGATAAAACCTGGTGGCAATGCACGGCGAAAGGCAACATCTTGTTTGGATAGCGATCGCAACATTCCAGAAAGCAAATCGCTCCAGGTATAAATAAAGATGCCCACTGTCAAATGCAACGATGAGCAGTTGGATGTTGAAACATTGTGACCATAACCGCGAGGCAAATACAACAAGTCTCCCGGTTGCAAACAAATATCGGCTACCACAGGCGGAAGTTGCTCTTTTGGTAATGACTGTTCGCCGCCGGCAAATTCCTTATTAGGTAGTTCGACAATCGGTTCGTAAATCCGCCAGTTTTTTGTTCCCTCAATCTGAAGAATAAACACATCATGGTCATCAAAATGGGGTACAAAAGCCTGGGAATTCTTGGGTGTCAAATATAAATTGATCCCTACAGGATGGTTTAGAAAACATTCTAATTCCCTGGCGAATGCTGACAATGGCATCCAACGTTTATGTAGGTCTAAAAGAATGATAGAGTAGCCTTGCTGGTAAGCATTGTAAAGTTGAACAATGTTAGCAGAACCGTCAGGGTGCATAAAGTTTTGGGCAAAAAAGCCCCCCTGCTTGACGAGGCGCAAGGTTTTCCAATCTGGCTGAAGACTGTAGATAATCAAATCAATATCTGCCATCGTCAGCAGATTGGTGTAATAGTCTGGCGTTTGCCTGGAAACAACTAGGGGGCGTTTTTCCCAATATTCATCGAAGAATGTATCTACTGGAATCTCTGCGATCGCTTTGGCAAAATCAAAGTCTGTGCTTGTCACTTCTGTTTGATGCTATTTTCAAGTGTTTTTGCGGTAAATCAGCGGATTCATTGGCGTCACCGCCAAGTCTCCTGGTTGTAGCCCTGGAAAGCAGCTATTTTGTGTTTGTTGGCGCATCTGTTCGGCGAAGCGCTCTTGGAGTGGAGCTTGGGAATCCAATTTTTTGGGTTGGGCGATGCGCGCGCCATCGGCATAGTAAACTATGACGAGGACTTCGCGATTGCGATCGCTTTTGTTGCTGGGCGCGCTATGCAATGTCCAGCCAGAATGAAACGTGACATCCCCCGCCGCAAAGGTTCCGTAGGATGTTATTTCATACCCTCGCTGGATAATTGACTCGGCAAATTCCTGCATTTTTTCTGGCTGTGGCGTGGAAGTGCCAAGGTATTTCGCCCCGCGATGGCTCCCAGTGACAAAGCTCATGGGAGCCATTTCTGGTGTTACGTCTACAAGGGGGAGCCACAGGGTAATAATTTTGTCTGTATCCAGAGGCATAAAGTACCCATCTTGATGCCAAGGAGTATCAGTACCACCGGGTTTTTTAAAGTACGTTTGATCGCGAAACAGCCGCACAGCATCCACACCCAATAGTGAGGCTGCAATTTGCCCGAAGCGAGACGCCAGAATAAAACGACGGGCGACAGCATCAAGCCGCCACAAATTGTCGATATATATCCAATTCTCTTGATTGCCTTTAACTAGCTTTTCAATCGCATGATTTTCCTCTAAATTCCCTTCAATGGCTTTTAAAATGTACGGGCGATATGCCTCAATCTCTGCTTGAGAAACTACGCCACGCAACAAAATATGACCCTGTTCTTGAAATTTTTGGATTGGCTCTGTTGAAACTGGGTATTCGCTTGACAGTTCTGGCAGATTGACTTCAATGTTGAGCATCATTACACTCCTATTTTCTTATTTACTATCCGGTAATATTTCAGTCAAAAATCTCTTTGTATTGCTCTGCTATTTCAGTTCTTAATACGGCAACTGTAGAATCATCTAGTTCACCTGCTGTTTGCATCTCATATACTGCTACTAGCCTATGTCTCCCATCCGAGGTACGTATCCGTGTTTGTCCATCTTCATCCACAAATTTTTCAAATATTATCGGGTTAATTTTTTCTCCCGCTCTTATTTTTGTTTTATATTCATCAACAGCAGGTCGATGAATATTATTATCTCTTTGGGAACTCTGCCAGTTTGACCACAGTTTTCTTGTATCTACTAATATTGTTGGTTCATCATCTACCCACTTGACTCTCATTTTTACCTCAGCATTTAGCTACAGAAAGTTTGCATATTATCCAAACACTTCCTATTTGTTTTTTTGATATACGACGGGATTAGTAGGGCTGCAAGCCAAATCTCCCCGCTGTAAACCAGAGAAGTACTCTTTGAGAAAATGCTCGCGATATTTTACCGATTGCAATGCCTGGGAAGATGACAAATAAAAGTTTTCTGGTTCGCCAATGCGAGCGCCATCGGCGTAGTAGCTGATGGCGATGACTTCGCGCATTTGATTGCTCAAATTCTTGGGGGCGCTATGGAGGGTAAAACTGCTGTGGAAGGAAACATCGCCAACAGCCATACTTCCTACGCTCGTTAACCGCAAGCCTCGTTCTTGGAGCATCTGCGCGATACGTTCCGGAGAATATTGGTTGTTGTTGGCTTCCTCGCAGAAACCCGCCCGATGGGAGCCGCTAGCAAAGGTTAGGGGACCCATATCTGGGGACAGTTCGACCAAGGGTATCCAGGCGGCTATTACTTTATCGGTATTTAAGGGAATGTACAAGCAATCTTGATGCCAAGGCGTTCCCAACCCCTGTGGCGGCTTGAAAAAACAGTTGTAATGCAGCAGTCTGACACTATCAACTTCCAACAATTCGGCTGCTATTTTGGCGATGGCAAAAGAGGTGATAAAACGCCATACAGCCTGATGTACTTGTCGCAGATCGTAGACAAATCTGGAACCACTGGTTCCTACCGCTCGTTCGCAGTCATTGAGCTTTGCCAGTTCTCGGTTAGCTACCTCGACGAGAAAGGGACGATAGGCGGTGACATCGTCAGGAGCCAAGGCTTGAGGTACGACGAGATGACCATCTTGACGATACTGTTCGACCTGTGCGGGCGACAAAGAACATCTTTGACACTCCGCGAGCTAAAGCTGCGCGGATTCTCCAGATTTTCTGCCGTATTTGCTGGATTTCCGAATGTCAGCAACAGTATACTGAGTTAAGTCGAACAAACTTAACTGAATACTTGTTTGCTCATAGGCATGGTTCCT
>NZ_JBHFNP010000295.1:0-2578 GCF_041929235.1 Microseira sp. BLCC-F43 | reverse complement strand
TGTTGTATATATGCGCGAAAAAGTTCTATCTTTCCCATGATAAAATCACCTCACTTGCTGGGTCATAAACTATCAGAGGAATTTGAAAACGTTTAATGATGGTTTGTACAATACCATTTCTCAGTATAACAAAATTACTCTTGCTAAAATTTCGACCCACATTGACTTTTAACCTTTAACTTTCACCCATGCCCGACCTCATAACTATCCCTGGAATTCCCGAACTTTGGACGATAACCAAAGGTGACCCGCGCATTACTATTGCTATTCTCGATGGTTCTGCCGATATCGAACGCGCCTGCTTTCAAGGAGCGAATCTCACCCGACTGCAACCCTATTGGCAAGAAGAACCCGCACCCATCTCACCGCAATATGTGGAATTATTCTGGCAAGTAGAAGCGCTAGAAAAGCAAAAAGCAGACTTAAAAAAAGACTTAAAAAAGGACGAGGATACTGATAGTGAAGAATTAGACTCACACCCAGCTGTGCAAGCGCTGAAACAAGAAATAGAAGCCCTGCAAAAACAGATTCCAGAACCCATCCTGAAGCGCCTGCAATGTGACTTCCACGCTACGCACATTATTAGCACCATTGTCGGTCAACACGGCTCTCGGGCGCCCGGTATCGCCCCTAACTGTCGCGCTTTCAATATTCCCATCGACACCAGCGGTGAAGGCGACGAATTCATCTCTCCCCTCAACCTTTCCCGCGCCTTTAATCTAGCGATGGAGTTGGGCGCTAATATCATCCACTGTGCAGCTTGTCATCCCACCCAAACCGGAATTGCCCACGACCTGATTGCCCGCGCTGTGCGTCAGTGCCAGGATAATAATATTCTGGTGGTTGCGCCTGGTGGTAATGACAAAGGCGAATGTTGGTGCATTCCCGCCGTGCTTGGGGGCGTCCTGACGGTTGGCGCGATGAGAGATGACGAAAAACCGTTTAAATTCAGCAATTATGGCGGAAATTACGAGTTTGAGGGGGTGCTGGCGTTTGGGGAAAACATCCTGGGGGCACAACCAGGCACCGACGAACCTGCGCGTAAAAAAGGAACCAGTTGTGCGGCACCAATTGTCACGGGTACGGCGGCATTGTTGATGAGTATGCAACGGCAACGGGGGGAAAAACCAAATGCGGAAGCGATTCGCACTGCGATTTTAAATAGTGCGATTCCTTGCAATCCAGAAGAGGTGGAAGAACCGGAACGGTGTTTGCGTGGGAAGTTGAATATTCCGGGTGCGTTTCAGTTACTAACTGGGGAGTTATTAACGAGGATAAATCAATCGGAAATTGCCCCTGTTATAGCACCCAGTGTTACCCTTGCCGACACAACCCGCCCGGAAATAAATTTCCGGGCTAATAGCGAAAGTCCTCTCAAGAGGACTGAAAACATAACAGATAGTCGGTTGAAACCGACTTTGGCTACTCGCTGTGGATTTGAATCCCTGGGGGACTCGGTGCTACCAGCAGAAAAGGCTGAGTCTAGGAACCAGAATCCGATTGTAGGAAACAGCATTGCACTCTCTAGCACAGCCCGCCCGGAAATAAATTTCCGGGCTAATAGCGAAAGTCCTCTCAAGAGGACTGAAAACATAACAGATAGTCGGTTGAAACCGACTTTGGCTATTAGCTGTGGATTTGAATCCCTGGCGGATACTGATACAACCCAGCCACACAATTTAGAACTATCTGCCATGCCTAATTACATGACCGCTGATGGCGTTACTCCCAGCCAAAAATCAAACTTAGTTTATGCTTTGGGAACCCTTGGTTACGACTTTGGCACCGAGGCGAGGCGCGACACTTTTAAACAATTAATGCCAGGGGTAAATATCGATGGCACTCTCGTCCCTGCCAATCCTTACGATGCCCGTCAGATGGTGGATTATTTGGGCGAAAATCTTTCAGAAGCCAAAGCTTTAATTTGGACGCTGAATATCGAATTAACCCCCGTTTATGCGATTGAACCTGTGGGTGCATTTGCGGCAGATATCTACGAAACTTTGCAACTAATTTTAGCTGGACAAGTGGAACCAGAAAACAGCGAAGATTACATCGAACGGGCAAGCATTCCGGGAAAGTTGACAGATAGAACGGTGAAACTTTTTTCTGGGCAAGTTGTGCCGGTGATTTCAGTGCAAAATACGCGGGGAATGTACGGTTGGAAAGTGAATAACCTTGTCAGTTCTGCCTTACAAACGGTGGGTTCTGAAGCGGGGGAAGGGAACTCTGAAGGGATGCGACGTTCTTTGGGTAGTTTCCTGAAGCGCATCTATTTCGACTTGCGGAATTTGGGACAAACTTCTCGAGATCGGGCGCTCAATTTTGCGGCGACGAATGCGTTTCAAGCTGCTTCTACGTTTGCTTTTGCGGTGGCGCGGGGGATGGAACTTGATAGCATTGAAGTGGAAAAAAGCCCGTTTTGTCGCCTTGATAGCGATTGTTGGGATGTGAAATTGAAGTTTTTTGATCCGGAAAATAGTCGGAGGGCGAAGAAGGTATTTCGGTTTACGATTGATGTTAGAGATCCGATGCCGGTTACTTTGGGTGAGGTGCGTTCTTGGTCGGTGCCGAAGTA
>NZ_JBHFNP010000294.1:0-9042 GCF_041929235.1 Microseira sp. BLCC-F43 | reverse complement strand
TCACACTCAACTTTCTGTTGATGATGCTATTTGCTAACAGGTAGAAAGGTTGAGTTTTGATTAATTAAAATTTAATATACAGCTTTTTTTGAGCCAGCATCAATATGGCTTGATGTCAATTTATTGGCGTCTATTTACTCTGAAGAGCGATTTCCCCATCCACAGCAAGTGTTTGATTACCGCAGGCAGATAGTTTTTCGTTAACGAAAAACTATCTGCCTGCCATAAAGGGTTCCTAGAGTCCAATTTCTCTAACTCCCTGCCAAATGAGCGAACCGTAAGTAACTGAGACAGGACTGAGGCAAAGAAACCGGGTTTTTAGGAAAAATCGTCGTTTTGTAACGGGAGATCGTAGCAAGAAACCCGGTTTTTAGAATCGTCGTGCTTAAGTCCGGTTAGAGTAAAATTGCTGTAATTTTTAATAATTAGTAAATTTAAAAACAATCGACTTTAACGTGACGTGCTAAAGAGATCTGGCTACATCGGTGTGGGACTGGGGGTGCAGGCGGCAGGGAAGCCTCACATCCGCTTCCCTAGTCCCAGTCGTGGGGGGAAAAATTTTGGCGTAAATCTGGCGCAACTTAGTTGGCACTGTCGCGCGGGGCACTCTCGTAAAAGCGACAGTTTACGCATGGACCCTCTGGATTGACAGCACAGCGAATCAGTTCAGAACCTGCATTGAAACGACAGTTGGCATCTCCCAGTACCCAGCGTCCGCCCACAAAACTTGTTTCTGTAGGGCGGGGTGCAGACTGCACGTATAAGGCGATTTTCTGCAAGCGATAGCGTCCTGACTTGAGTTGATAGCGGTGACGGCGTTCTAAAACCGCGTAGGTTTGACCTTCCAGGTTGAGATAGTTACCGGGTTGGGGTGTCCAGTCTAGCTGGACGCTTCCCAGGGACTGACGCGGGTGCGTCAGTATTACCTCCGTGGGTAATGAATCTGGTTCCATAGCTGCCAAAAGTTGTGTTGTGGACTACATATTTTAAGGTATCGCGATCGCAGCCCGCCGCTTCACACCATAGGCAGACTTTAACGAAATTCTGTAACAATTTCCGTAACCAAGCCACTTTTTTGTGTTTACCCTATCTACATTTGGAATCGATTATCTTTTCAAGGCGCAGGTTATGTTTTTCAAAGATGTCCGAGACTATCAAATTCTGTTTTTATCCCTTTTCCTAGTCTTAGGTGTGGCTACCAGGGACTGGACTTTGCGGCTTGACTTCATTTTAGTGGCGATCGCCACCTGCTGTACGGCGCAGTGGATTCTCTCTTCCCTTTGGTCTCGCTGGCAGCCATATCAATCTATCAAACAAGAAAATCCCGCAGAAAAACTCGCCCCGATTCAGCCTTCATTTCGCAGTGCCTTAATTACGGCTTTAGGTCTGAGTTTACTTTTAAGATCCGAACATTCCAGCACTATAATTTTAGCAGGAACCCTAGCAATTTCGAGTAAATTTATTTTTCAATTTGATCGCAAACATTTTTTTAATCCCGCTAACTTTGGGATTATTTCTGCGCTTGTCCTGACAAAAGATGCTTGGGTTTCGCCGGGACAGTGGGGCGATGATTGGTGGTACGCGCTGATATTTTTAGGCGCTGGTGGAATGGTTTTGAAACGAGTAGGACGTTGGGATACAACCGCCGCTTTTTTAGGCAGTTACGCTTTCTTAGAAGCGATTCGCAATCTTTGGCTAGGCTGGACTTGGGATGTTTTTTTCCATCGATTGATGAGCGGTTCCTTGTTGCTTTTTGCCTTATTTATGATTACAGACCCCCGGTCGATTCCCAATGCCCGTTCCGGTCGATTAATTTGGGCTATTAGTATAGCTCTCTTAACTTTTATTTTGCGGAATCAATTTTTTATTCCCACAGCAGTTTTCTGGGCATTATTTGCACTGTCACCCTTGACCTTAATTTTGGATAAGATCTGGTCAGCCCCCAGATTTTCTTGGTCAGGGGGTGTAGGGGCGGGTTTAACCAGCCATCCATGCAATCATCGACAGTTGATCTAAACCCGCCCTTTCTTTGAAATCAAAGCAAAAAAGGAGATTAATATGAAAATAATTCGTCCAATGGTAACGGTTTTAATTGCATTTTTAGCTGCGATATGCTTGGCGCCTACAGCTTTAGGATTTTGTGGATTTTATGTGGCAAAAGCAGATACGAAGCTATATAACAAAGCGTCTGAAGTAATTATTGCACGCAATGGCGATCGCACAATTTTAACAATGGCAAACGACTACCAAGGCAATATCAAAGACTTTGCCATTGTCGTCCCAGTTCCAGTTGTACTTCAGCAAGAACAAGTGCGCGTTGGTGACCCAAAAATTATCGAACGGCTCGATGCTTTTAGCGCCCCCCGACTGGTAGAATATTTCGACCCAGACCCTTGCGGCGATGACGACCTCAGCGGTGGTTTTGGCACCAGAGGCGGACCACCAATGGCAGCAAGTCCAGTCATGAGAAGAAGGGATGAAAGTGCTTTAGGCGTGACAGTAGAAGCGCGCTTTACTGTAGGAGAATATGACATTTTAATCTTAAGTGCTAGGGAATCTAACGGTCTAGAAACCTGGCTCAAAAGAAACGGTTACCGCATACCGCAGGGGGGTAGTCAACTACTGCAACCATACATTCGGCAAAACATGAAATTCTTCGTCGCCAAAGTCAATCTATCCGAATTTGCCAAATCAGGATATAAATTTTTGCGACCCCTGCAAATTGCTTATGAATCTCCCAGATTCATGTTGCCAATTCGGTTAGGAACCATCAATGCCACAACCGAGCAAGATTTGATTGTTTACCTGTTATCGCCGAAAGGTCAAACAGAAATTACCAACTACCGCACCGTAAAAATTCCTTCCAATACCGAGATTCCCCTGTTCGTCAAAAATCAGTTTGGCGATTTCTATAAAGCCATGTTCCAAACCGCCTATACTCGCGAAGGAAAAAATATTGCATTTATCGAATATGCCTGGGACATGGCAGGATGCGATCCTTGTTCTGCCCAACCTTTGAATCCGGAAGAATTGCGCCAAGCAGGTGTATTTTGGCTAACTCCCGGCGGCGGCACAAATGTATTTATTACCCGTCTCCACGTTCGTTATACCAGCGATAAATTTCCCGAAGATTTGATGTTCCAAGAAACAGCAAATCGTCAATTTTTCCAAGGTCGGTATATTCTGCGCCATCCTTTTAGCGGCGAGATTCAATGCGAAGAGGGTCAAAGATATCAACGGGTTTTGGCTGAACGATTTGAACGAGAAGCTCAAACTCTGGCGCAACTAACCGGATGGAATATCCAAGAAATTCGCCAGAAAATGCCTACCACTGCCCTACAACCCCAGAACATTCCTTTTTGGAGAAATATTTGGCCTTGATGGCTAATTGCTAATTGCTAATATTAAAAAGCTTGGCTCGCCAAATTGTAGTTAAACAGCTTCACCATTAGCGATTAGCCATTAGCTATTAGCACTTAGCGGGGTTTGCTGTACTCCCGCGACAGCAGGGCTAAACAAATAATACCAATTGCGCCTAACCAATTTGCATTAATACTATCAATCCAAACTGCTCGTCGGACAGGTTTAGTTGCTGCTGGAATTGAAGTTTGTTCGCTTTCTACGTTGTTAGGAGTCGTTTGGGCAGAGGCTGGTAACTTTGAGGAAAGCAACGTTAAACTTAAGGAAAGAATGCCAGCCCCAGCAATTTTAGCTAAATTAGAACGCTTCATATTAAAGCTGCTTTTTTAAACAGCGGCAGGCTCTTTATATCCTTAAGTTTATTAATTTCCTCAAAAAACCGCCTCACCGTTTGGTAGGAAAGCCGACCCGGCCTCAATTCTCACTCCAGAAAGAAGAAAGTAGGCACGGGTTAAACACAAAATGGGTTTCTTAAAGAAACCGGGTAATACCTGGCATCACCTTTCTTTCTGTGCAAAATTGTTGAGCCAGGAAAGAGATCTAGGTAGAAACCCGGTTTCCGATCAAAGAAACCGGGTTGCTGTGCAAAATTGTTGAGCCAGGAAAGAGAGCTAGGTAGAAACCCGGTTTCCGATCAAAGAAACCGGGTTTCGCTCTAGGTCGAAACCCGGTTTCTTTTCTAGTTAAAGTGTACCCCTACTGCCAATGAATCCAATTCCCAATTCCCAATTTGAATAACTAGCAACTTGAGTTACTTAATACTTACGTTGAGGGAGAAACTGGCATTACCTCGCGCTCCGCCAACAACAATGCGATAGTTTCCTGAAGCGGGTAATTCTTGCTCAAAAGTTGTGGCGCCAGTTTCCAAGACCACACCATCTGGTGAAACGACATCAAACAAAGCCCCCCCTTGCGCTTGGGAAGAGGAGATATTAACTCTCATTGTCTGACGCGCACGAGCGCCCAATATGTAAACATTTCTTTCACCTCGGATGACGCTATCTCGGATAGTTGTCGAGTTAGAACCTCGGGCAAATTCAATGCGACGGACACGCGCTGTTTGTGCAATCAAAATATCTGACTTCACACCAGATTGTTCTGGTTGATAAACTCTTGGTAATTCAGCAGCTTGAACGTTAGGTACAATAGCTAAAAATAACCCGGCAAATAATGATAAACCGCGATTCATTGGAATTTTTTACACCTATACAGCAAACATCGTTAGTTTCTCTTATCTTTATAACAAACACCTGAGTAATTATCAGGAAATCTCAGGTATTTTTATACCAGCTACTTTGAGCTATTTTCCCTATTTTTACTCTTGACAAATGCAGACTTCAGTGTAATTTGAGCGATATTTACTGAGGAGACTGCTTAGTTACTTGCTCGATTTGTTGGGAAAAGTAGGCTTCCCGATATTGCAATTGTCTTGCTATTTCCAATCCTTTTTGAAAAGCGTCGATCGCTTGGTTCAAGTCGTTTAAAATTAGATAAAGTTTGCCCATTTGGTCGTAAGCGTTCATCAGTCCGTAAGCATCTTTAGCCAGTGCATTGACTGAGACAAGAATTTGATAAACTGACAATGCTTGCTGGGTTTGGTTATTAGATTGGAATAGATTAGCCATTTTTTGCAACGCTTCTGCCGCGCGATTAAACATTTCGCGTTTATAGGCAAAAATATAAGCTTCTTGATAGTTTTGTGCGGCTTGTTCTAGTAAACCAAGCGCTTCATAATTTGTACCAATTGATAGCTGAAGTTCTCCAACTTGAATCAAGTCTTGCTCGTTGAGGGAAAGCTCGATTAATTGCTGCTTTGTTTTGATTGCCATTTGATATTGTTTGGCTTGATCGTAAATATATCCTAATTGTTTTAAATAGGCGATTTGTTTGACGCGATCGCTCCTTTCCTCTGCCAATCTCAGTAATTCCCGATAATTATCCGCAGCTTTAATGTAGTCGAAATAACTCATATTTATTTCGGCAAGGGTGAGCAGCGTCGCCTCAACAGTCGGAGCATCTTGTTGCGAGCGCGCTACGGCGAGAATTTGTTCGTAAACGCCGACGGCTAATTGGGGCGCATTGACTTGTTGGTAGGCAGTAGCGAGCGATCGCAACAACTCCAATTCCACAGGCGGTTGCTTTTGCACCTCTTGTTGAATAGTTTGCAAGCGCTTGGTAATAATTTGTACATCTGGTCGGCTGTTTTGCTGCCAAGAGATCGCGCCGACTCTGCCCAACGCCTGCACCTCGGACAATGGCCCGATATATCGCCGCAGTCGCAATTCGCGATACCATATTTCAAACGCTCCCACCCTGTCCCCGGCTTGCAATTTAGCCGCCGCTGCGGTATTTAGTTGTTCTAATGCCACAGAAAGTGCAGCGCGTTCGGCATCAGTTAGGCGGCGTCTTCTATCAGTTCGAGGTAATAGGGGATCGGGGGTTCTAAGTTCTAAGGGATTGGGGGGAAACTGATTCGGATTAGGATTTTGATTGGAATTTGTCGCAGCAATCGAAGAGAAACTGAAATAAAGACAAAAGGCGATTGCCAGACACAGAAATTTTGCCGTATTTTGGGTCGAATTCACCACCCGCCCCCCAATTAAGTACGTAAATTCAGTCCTCTTTAGAGGACTTAAGCTATTAGCCAGGGATTTTAATCCCTGGCGGGTGATGGAACTTAAGCTATTAGCCAGGGATTTTAACCCCTGGCGGGTGATGGAACGGGTGTAAAATCTCGGTTTAAACTGAGTGAAATATCCATTTTTATCTGCATTCATGGGTTTTAAACCTCTTCAACCTCATTTTTTCCCTGGTATCTTGCTTCTCTAAACCCAAATAGACTGTTAAACTAAATCCGGATTGGTCAATCGGATCGTCAAGAGTGGGAGAAGACTGGTGTATTGCTTTCGCATGTTTCGAATATTCGCTATTGCAGCTACTCTATTGATACTCACAGCTTGTAGCTTGCCGCAAGTCAGCGCCGAACAGCGCATATTTCTGAATTTATCCTTGGATTATTTGGGCGAGTACCAATTGCCGAAGATGAAGTATAAGGATACACCCGTTGGGGGGTTATCGGCACTCACCTACGATCGCGCGCGCGATCGCTTCTACGTACTTTCCGATGACCGCTCTCAACTAGCCCCAGCGCGATTTTACACCCTGAAACTAGCTTTAAACGAAACGGGCATCCAAAACGCAGAAATCGAAAACGTCACCTTCCTCAAAACAGAAGACAATCAAACCTATCCTAAAGCCACGATCGACCCGGAAGGAATTGCCCTCACACCAGGACAAACCGTCTTTATTTCCAGCGAAGGCGTCACCAAGGACGGAATACCTCCATTTTTGCGCGAATTCGACCTGCAAACCGGACAACAAAAATCAAGTTTACCCATTCCAGAAAGATACATAGCCGACACCACTGACGACAAACAACAAAAGGGAATTCAAGATAATTTAGGGTTTGAAGCACTGACGCTGAATCCTAGCGGAACTGTTCCCGCCAAAGGCGAACCGATTCGCTTGTTTACCGCCACCGAATCGGCTTTAATGCAAGATTTAGATCCGCCGGCAAAAGATGAGCAAGGGAACCCCAAACCGCAAATAAATAAATGCCGCTTGTTGCATTACTATATCGGCGATGGCCCGCCGCTTTTAGTGTCAGAACATGTTTATCCCCTCGCCCCTACACCTGAAGGTGCTTTAGCTCATGGTTTAGCTGAATTATTAGCCATAGATCAAGGCGGTCATTTCCTCAGTTTAGAGCGCAGTTTTTTGGGTTTAGCGGGTTTGAAAGTCAAAATTTATCAAATCGCCACAGGAGGGGCAACCGATACCTCTAGCGTTGTCAGTTTAAAAGGAGAATTGCGAGGAACTCAACCGGTCAAGAAAAAGTTGCTTTTCGATTTAAGCGAACTCGGTATTGCTTTAGATAATTTAGAAGGAATGACACTTGGTCCCCGATTCCCCGATGGTTCTCAAAGTTTAATTTTGGTCAGCGATGATAACTTCCAAGAGCAGCAAGTCACCCAGTTTCTGCTGTTTAAACTTAAAAGCGAACGGCAATCAGCAACTTAGAAACGCCGACTATAATTGACAAATAAAAGCTTTTGAAGTAAAGACATGACGACTGTAGCTATTTTGCCGGAGTCCGACGCTAGTGGTCAGAGGTTTTATCGCGCCATTGCAGGCAAAGTGCAAGCGACTGGAAAAACTGCGGGTGAAGCGCTAGACGCTTTGACTGCTCAACTTACTCAAAGAAACCGGGTTTCTCTATGAAGAAACAAAGGTGATGGTCTGCGTTATTGATCGTTCAAAACTTCCGGTCTGACCGTTTTTTTAGTGCCGAACAGCAAAAGCGGTTATCTGAATTGATGAGTATTTGGCGAACAGCACGCGATCGCGGTGAAACGCTTCCTTTAGATCGGCAAGCAGAATTGGATAATCTTGTCCAAGCTGCCATAGGCAGAACCTCTGACTTCAGCCTCAACAGGTGTTTGTTTACATACGCTAACTGGGTATCCTAAATCACAGGATTTGCGAGCGCCACATCCTGCCGCCCGGTAACAGTTGATTTCCGTTGCGGGACAAATACGTAACAAAAAGGAAGTAAAAATGATTGGTCCTTCTCCCGATGGTTACTATGGACTAACCCCCGGTAACGACAGTTTTCAACTGACGCCTGGGTTGTTATCCGGATTGCCCATAGGATTGCTCGGTTTAACAGGAAACGATACAATTACTGGCTCGTATGAGGCAGAAATTATTAATGGGAATCAAGGAAATGATTTTATTTTTGGTCGAGGGGGTGACGACGTAATTTATGGAGGTAAAGACAAGGATCAATTGTGGGGAGATGAGGGAAATGACACCCTCAGCGGTAACTTGGGGGATGATACGATCTATGGCGGTGCAGGAAACGATTTAATCCGAGGGGGCAAAGGCATAGATGTTTTACGCGGTGATGCCGGGAACGATACTTTAATCGGCGATTTGGGTGCAGATGTGTTGACTGGAGGTAGCGGCAGCGATTTGTTTGTTTTAAGACCAGATACAGTATTAGCTGAACCAACGAGTGCGGACTTGATTTTGGATTTTAATAAATCTAGCGATCGCATCGGCATCACCAACGGACTAACAGCAGCAGATCTCGTCCTCAGACAAGAAAATATCCCCATCAATCAAGCCCTGAATGACCCCAGGTTGGTAAACAATCCAGAAATACAGAATCTAATTAATAGTGGTTTATTCGATCCGAGAACCTTAAGTCCAGAATTGATTCGCCAAGTGTTCCAATCCTTCACAGGTATCGATATTGACCCCAACCGAGATGGCTTTATTGTCGGCACTTCGATTGAACTGCAAAACGGTACAGGTTTAGGTTTTGCTTTGAACGTTGTCCCAGCAGATTTGCAAAATCTCATTGTTCCCGTCAGCAATATTTAACCGCAATCGCGCGGTAGGGGCACGGCAATTTAGATCTGTCGCATTTAACAACGTATGTCATGCCGTGCCCCTACAGCAAAAATCCCGTTGGCGGTAGGGGCACGGCAATCATTATCTCTCGCATTTAACAACGTATGTCATGCCGTGCCCCTACAGCAAAAATCCCGTTGGCGG